>NZ_JBFAIR010000011.1:0-79750 GCF_040654815.1 Streptomyces sp. NPDC050619
TGTGACGATCCTCGAGGGCTACGGGCTCTCGGAGACGGTGGCCATCGCGTCATTCGCCACGTACGGCGAGGAGCCCCGTGTGGGATCGATCGGCCGGCCCATCCCCGGGGTCCAGATGAAGCTCATCAACGATGACTGGTCGGATGTGGAGAACGACCCCGGCGCGGTCGGGGAGATCGCGGTCAAGGGCTACAACATCATGAAGTGCTACTACAAGCGCCCCGAGGCCACCTCGGAGGCCATCAACCAAGGATGGTTCCGCACCGGAGATCTGGCTCGCAAGGACGCGGACGGCTTCTACTTCGTCGTCGACCGGTCCAAGGACATGATCATTCGCGGCGGGTTCAACGTCTACCCGCGCGAGCTCGAGGAGGTGCTCATGGAGCACCCCGCAGTCTCCCTGGTTGCCGTCATCGGAGTTCCGCACCGAAGTCACGGGGAAGAGATCAAGGCCGTCGTCGTCAAGACGGCCGGCGACAGTACGACTGAGGCCGAGCTGACAGCCTGGGGAAAAGAGCAATTCGCAGCCTACAAATACCCGCGCATCGTCGAGTTCGTCGACGCCCTGCCCATGACCGCCACCGGGAAGATCCTCAAGCGCGAACTGTCCTAGTACTGCAACGGTGCTTGCAGTAGGCGAAGCGAAGAGCAGTCAGTCGGCCAGAGTCGCTGGACGGATGGCCTCGGGTCCAAAGCGTCGGCGGGCACGGTCGGCGGCGGCTTCGGCCGCGCGGGCGCGATCGTCGCCGGGATCCAGGGAGAGCTGGCGGTAGGCACTGTCGGCCGGCAGCAGGGCGTCGGCGCGGAGCACGAAGGCGCGGACTCTCGCTCGTTGCAGCCCGAGGGCGTTCAGCAGTTCCAGGGCGGCTGTCGCGAGCGCGGATGAGTGGTCGGTGGGCTCCGACAAAGTCCGCGTGCGTGTGGTGGAGCTGCGGTCGGCGTACCGCACCGTGAGGGTGAGCCGGCCGGCGACCTGCCGTTCGCCGCGCAGGCGCCCGCCGATCTGCTCGGCGAGCCCCAGGACGGCTCGGTGATGCTGTGCCGGGTCGAGGCAGTCCCGCTCCAGCGCCAGGTCGGCGACCAGGTGCGCCGCCGGTTCCGACGGAGTGACCGGGCGGGGATCATGACCACGAGCACGCTCGGCCAGCAGACGGGCAGGACCCGCGCCGAGAAGCCGCTGCAAAGTCCCCGCGGGCAGGTCGATGACCTGGCCGATGGTGTGCAGGCCGTATCTGCTGAGCGTCTCCGCTGTGGTGCGGCCGACGCCGGGCAGTGCGGTGACCGGCCGCGGATACAGCCAGTCGGCCGCTTGTCCGGCGGGGACCCAGGTGGTGCCTCCCGGTGCGGACGCGTCGGCCGCCATGGCTGCCAGCATGCGGTTGTTCGCGAGCCCGGCGCTGCTGCCGATGCCGTACAGCGCCTTCAGACGGATCCTCGCCAGTTGGACAACGTCGTAGGGGGACAGGTCGAAGTACCGAAGTGCTGATGTCAGGTCCAGTTGCACGGCGTCGGGCGGGATGGCCTGGACATGGGGCGTGACACTGGACATCAGTTCGATTATGTCGCCGTACTGGGCCTCGCTCAGCGCGGCGTGCAGGTAGAGGTGGGCGATGTGCCGCCGGCGTCCGGTCATCCGGCACTCCCCGGACTGCGGTGACCGAACTTCTTCAGGTCGGCGGAGCGGGTGCCGGCGGGCTGGAGGCCGGCGTACGGATGCAACCGAGCCCCTGTGGTGCCGTTGGCCAGGGTGCGTTGTGGCTGGGCGGGGGTCGGGTGCGGGTGGTCGGCGCCGAGGAGGGCGAGGGCGGCTTCGGGGCCGTTGTCGCGGCGGGCGGCGGCGATCTCGTCGAGGTCCCAGGCCATGGTGCCGACGACGGTACGGCGGGTGCCGCGCACCTGGACCGTGCCGCGGACCAGCAGCAGTCCGCTGTGGAAGACGGTGTGCGCGCAGGCGGGGTGGGAGTCCTCGAAGAAGGCCAGGTCGACCAGGCCGGAGCCGTCCTCCAGGGTGACGAAGATGATGCGCCGGCCGCTGGCGATCGGCGGGGTCTGGGTGGAGGCCCGTACGCCGGCGACCAGGACCTGCTGACCGGCGCGCATTCCGGCCAGGTGGGCCGCGTCGGTCGCGCCGATCTCGCGCAGCAGCCGGTGGTGGTGCTCCATCAGGTGCCTGGAGACGTCGATGCCGAGGGTGCTCAGCTCGGCGCTGAGGGCTTCGCGCCCCGTCATCTCCGGCAGGCCGCTGGGCTCCGCCCCTCCGACGGCGTTCGTGTCGAGGGGCAGCTGGCCCTTGCCGGCGGACCGGGTGCGGGAGGCCCGGTGGAGTTCAGCGATCTGCAGCAGCAGGTCGCGGCGGGTGAGGCGGCCGTCGTGAAGCGAGTCCAAGGCGCCGATCTCCGCGAGGCGTTCGGCGACCGGCCGGCTGGGACGGGCCCGCTGCCAGAAGTCCGACAGCGATCCGTAGGGCTGGCCTTCCTCGATGCGTGCGCACTCGTCCTCGCTGATGCCGTGCACCTCGGACAGCGCGAGCCGCACCCCCCACTGCTCCCCGTCCGCCTTCTCCACGGTGTGCTTCACCTTGGAGAGGTTGACGTCGACGGGCAGGAGCGGGACACCGCGTCGGCGGGCGTCGGAGACGAGGACGCGCTTGGGCCACATCCCGGGGTCGTGTTCGAGCAGGCCTGCCAGCAGGTAAGCCGGGTAGTGCGCCTTGAGCCAGGCGCTTTGCAGGGCCGGTACGGCGAAGGCGACCGCGTGGGCCCGGCAGAAGCCGTAGGCGCCGAAGGCCTCGACGGTCTTCCAGACCTCGTCCCGCACCGCCGTGCTGTAGCCACGCGCGCGTGCCTGGCCGTGGAACCAGTCCCTGATCTTCGGCAGCCTGTCCTTCTCGCCGAGCGCGCGCCGGGCGATCTCCGCCATCGCGTAGTCACAGCCGGTCATCACGGCGAGGATCTCGATGATCTGCTCGTGCCAGATGGTCACGCCGTAGGTGTCGGCGAGCACCGGCTCCAGGTCCGGGTGGGCGTACGCCGGTGTGCCGCCGTGGCGGGCGGCGATGTACCGCTCGGGCATGCCGCCGGCGACCGGTCCGGGGCGGAAGAGGCTGATGTCGGCGATGACGTCCTGCGGGTCGCGGGGCTGTAGCCGGGACAGCAGATCTTGCTGGCCGGGCGACTCGAGCTGGAACAGGCCCAGGGTCTGGCTCTCCTGGATGAGCTTGAAGGCGAAGACGTCGTCGAGGGGTACCTGCTTGGGGTCGTCCAGGTCGATGTGGTTGCCGGTGGTGCGTTCGATCTCGGTGACGGCGTGGGCCATCGCGGACTGCATGCGCACGCCCAGGACGTCGAGCTTGATGTTGCCCAGGTCCTCGATCTCCTCCTTCGCCGCCATGGCCATGGGGTAGTCGCCCTGGGGGGTGGGCTGTACCGGCAGCCGGTCCAGGAGACTCGCGTCGCTGATGACCACTCCGCAGGGGTGCATGGCCATGCCGTGGACCAGGGAGTCCAGGCCCTCGGCGAGCTCCCACAGCGGTCCGTACCGGTGTGCCTCGGCCGCGAGCTGCCGTAGTTCGGGTAGTTCGGCGAGCGCGCCGCTGATGTCGGAGGCTCTGAGGTGGGGGAAGCTCTTGGCGATCCGGTCGACGTCCGCGGGGGCGATGCCGAGGGCGAGGCCGGTGTCGCGCAGGGCCCGGCGGGCCCGGTAGGTCTCGGGCATCGCGGTGACCGCCACACGTTCCTTGCCGAACCGGTCGAAGATCGTGTCGTAGCACTCCAGCCGCCTGGCGGACTCCACGTCGATGTCGATGTCGGGCAGCGAGGCCCGGCGCACGCTCAGGAAGCGTTCGAAGAGCAGGCGGTGGTCGAGCGGGTTGGCCGTGGCGATGTCCAGCGCGTGGCAGACCATCGAACCGGCGCCCGAGCCGCGGGCCGCGACCCGGATGCCCTTGGCCCGGATGTCGGCCACGACCTGGCCGACGGCGAGGAAGTACGAGTCGTAGTCCAGCTGGGAGATCACACCGAGTTCTTCGTCCAGCCGGTCGAGTGCCGCTCGGTCGCGATCGAGGCCGCGTCTGACCATGCCGGCCTCGCACTGCTGACGCAGCAGCTGCGCGGCTCCTCCCGCTCGAGGCTCGGCGCCGAAGAGCGACGGTTCCGGGAAGTGCCGGGTGCCGAGTCCGAGGTCCGAAACCGGGTCGACGACGCACGCAGCCGCCGTGGCAGCGGTGTCCGCCATCAGGCGGCGTGCCCGCCGGGCATCGGCTCCGGCGCATTCGGCGACCAGCTGCGCGACGGCCGCCATCGCCCTCTCGTCCTTGAGCCAGCGTTGCCCGCTGTCCAGCTGGCGCCGGTCGATGGGCCGCAGCAGCCGGGCGGCGTCCAGGACGTCGGCGAGGCGGTGCTGGTCCGGGTCGGCGTAGCGGACGGCGTTGGAGAGCACGGCGGTGGTGCGGGTGCGGTCGGCCAGCGCCAGGGTGCGGGCGGCCAGGCGAAGTGATCCAGGGCCGGTGCCGAAACGTTTGTGCACTACGGCTTCCAGCCTGATCCCACTGCCGAAGATCTCCCGCCACGGTGCCAGCAGCTTCGTCGCGACGTCCTCCCGGCCGGCCGAGAGTGCCCGTACGGGTTCCGAGAGCGGCCCGAGCAGCACGGTCAGGCCGGGGCCGCCGTACTCGCGCAGCGCCTCCCACGGCACCACCACCGGTGCCGCGCCGGAGGCGGTGCCGACGTGGGCGGCCGAGGTGATGCGGCACAGCCGCGCCCATCCCGCCCGGTTCTGGGCGAGCAGCACGAACCGCAGCGGCGGCTCGATCACGTGTGCGCCGCCGCGCGCCGGGGTGCGGCGCCGCTGGGCGGGCGGCGGGGGTGCGAGGGCCTCCACCGCCAGGTCGACACCGAAGATCGGCCGGACCCCGGTTCCCGCGCAGGCCTGCGCGAACCGGACGACCCCGGTGACCGTGTCCCGGTCGGTGAGCGCGAGCGCCGTCACGCCTCGCTCGGCCGCCCGCAGGGCGAGATGCTCGGGGTGGGCGGCGCCGTAGCGCTCGGAGTAACCGGACGCGACGTGCAGATGAGCGAAGCTGCCCGTCATGCCGCACCTCCATCACTCCGTCCCTTTTCGGCCATACACCCGATATATTCATCGTACTCTCGTTCGATTACCTTAGCCTCATCAGGGCTGGTCAGCCACATGATTCGAACATACGATCGCATCTCTGGGATTCGGAGGGGTGGCCGAAACAGGTGTCACCTCGTCACCTCCACGAGGGGGTAACGCACTTGGGGGCGGAACCGAGTGGTTCCGCCCCCCATGCCTGACCGCGTGGTGGGTCAGTCGAAGGTGAATCCGTACTTGTCGGCGACAGCGGCCATCGCCTTCACGTCGGCCTCGCTGAGCGCGGGGCCCACTTGTCCGCGCACGCCCGGAGTACCTATTTCGGAGAACATCGCGTCCATGCCGCCCGGGGCGTACAGGAAGTAGATGCGTGCGGGCTTGGTCCGGCTCAGGTTGCGGAAGGAGTGCCGCACACCCTTGGGTACGTAGACCACACCGCCCGCCTCGACTTCGTACGTCTCGTCCCCGGCGGTGATGACGAGTTGTCCGTCCATGACGATGAACGTCTCCGACTCGCCGTGATGCGTGTGCGGAGGCGGTCCGGCGTCCGCGGGCATGATCGCTTCGACGAGGGAGAGTTCGCCATTGGTCTGCGTCGCCTTCAGCAGCGTCGTGTACGTGTCACCCACGAGGTGAACAGGCTCGCCACCGTCCGGCGGGACATGCACGGGGGGAATGTGCAGGGACACACGTGATCCTTTGAGTCATGTGATGTGGAAGCGGCGGGCGCGCCAGGAGGCACGGCCGTGCCGGCGCCGGCGCGCTCTCGAGTGCCCTCTAACGCAGTGTTGCCTCGATCACCGAAAAGGGCGAAGGTGTCGGCAGGATCCGGTCGAGCGCGAAACCCGCATCGCTGACCAGCGCTTCGTACTCCTCGGCAGTGCGCTCACGACCCGTCAGCATGGCCAGCATCGTCAGGTCGATCATCTTGGCGAGATGAGGCGCGTCCCCCTCCGGCAGAACCGCTTCGATCGCCACGAGGCGGGCTCCCGGACTCGCGGCCCGCGCGATCGAACCGAGTATCTTGCCGCAGGACGCGTCGTCCCAGTCGTGCAGGATGTACGACAGTACGTAGACGTCCGCAGCCGGCACCCCGTCGAAGAAGTCGCCCCCGACGACCTCGATACGCTCCGCAAGGCCCCGTGCTCGCAGCACTTCATGTGCGTCGGACACGACGTGCGGCAGGTCGAAGACGATGCCCTGACGGTCCGGGTCGCAGCTGAGCAGTTCGGCCATGACGGTGCCGTCGGCACCGCCGATGTCCGCCACGGTCTGCCCCTTGGGCAGGGCGTACCCGTCGAACATCCCTGTCCGCAGGCCGCCCGTCACGTTCGCCATGGCGCCGGTCAGCAGGGCGGCCCGCTCCGAGTCCTCGGCCAGCCACTCGAAGAAGGGCTTCCCATACAGGATCTCGGCGGCCGGTTTCCCTGTCTTGACGGTGCCCAGCAGTGAATCGAACGGCTGATAGTGCGTTTCCATCCAGTACAGGGCCGCGTCCCGCAGCGACGCCGGGTGCGAGGTGGACAGGAGCGCGCCGAAGGAGGTCACCTCGACCGTGTCGTGGCCGCCATGGCGGAACAGGCCGAGCGGTGCGAGTGTGCGCAGGAGGCGCCGTAGAGCGTCCTCGTCGGCACCGGTCTCCTTCGCCAGCGGCCCGATGGGCCGAGGCCCCTCGGCGAGCTTGGTGGCGATGTCCAACTTGGCCACGACATACAGCGCCTGGGAGACCTGGAAGCCTGCCAGCATCTGAGTCATCAGCGTCGCCTCGGAGGAGGCCAGAGGTACGGCTCCGATGGCGTCGCTCGTTTCCATGGTGCTCAACGCGTCTCATCTCCAGGGATTGCCCGGGCACAGGCATGAGCGCTGTGCTCGCGACAGGTGCGGCGTGGGGGGCACCGACAACCTTTCCAGTGCGTGGGGCACGTCGTCAGCGCGAGACCTGCTCAACCAGTGCTCACTTGTGCCCATGTGCCCATGTGCCCATGTGCCCGGTGCGGGGCTGGGCGATCCGTTGCGGGACGCCTCACAAGGCGGGTCGTCCGGGCGCCGTGCTCCTCGACCGGACGAACTGGGTGGGCGTCTGGCCGTACTGCTTCTTGAAGGCACGGACGAAGTGACTGCTGTCGGCGAATCGCCAGCGGGCGGCGAGTTCCGAAACGCTCGGCCGGCCGAACGGCGACGCGAGCTCGAGCCGGGCCTGTTCCAGCCGCCTGCGGCGGACGTACGCGCTCACCGACTCCTCGGCCGCGGCGAACGCCCGGTGCAACGTCCGTACGGAGACGTTGAGTTCGCGGGCCAGGGTCGAGGGGGAGAGCTCGGGATCCGTGAGGCGGCTGTCCACGATGTCCTTCGCCGCTTGGGCCAGCGCGGGGACCAGCCGGGGCTCGTTGTCGTCGAACCCCTGCGTCAGCGCTCCCTTGACCAGTTCGATCAGAGAGTTGCGGGCGGCGTGCACACCGGCGGGCGTGAGGTCGTTCAGCGTCGCGTCGACCAACTTGGCGTAGGCCATGAGCAGACGTACTTCGGTCGAGTCGGCCGGTCCGACGATCGGCCGGTCGCCGTTCAGCCGCCCGAGCTGGAGACACGGATGGTCAGACGTGACGCCCAATCGGCAGGTGGTGTGTGCGGAACTCCTAGGAGGATCCCGGCCTTCTCCCGTCCTCGAGAACACGGCAAGTTCGCAGGTGAACGATCCGTGAGCGGGGCTTGGGCCCCGACTGAGCAAGGAGGACGCGGTGACACGGACAACCACGGAAACCACGGAGCAGGGCAGCCGGAAGGTCGTACTCGTCACGGGCGCCACCAGCGGCATCGGCGAAGCCATCGCCAGGCGGCTCGCCGCGGAAGGCCACCATGTCGTTGCCGGTGCGCGTCGAGAGGACCGGCTGGCCGGTCTGGCCAAGAGCGTCCGAGCCGACGGCGGCAGCATCGACGTACGCCGTCTCGACGTCACCGACCGGGCCGACGTGGCCAGGTTCGTCGACGAAACGGTTACTGCCCGGGGGCACATCGACGTGATCGTCAACAACGCCGGAGTCATGCCGCTGTCGCGCCTGGACTCACTGCTGGCGGACGAATGGGACCGGATGATCGATGTCAACGTCAAGGGCCTGCTGCACGGCATCGCCGCGGCCATGCCGCACTTCCAGCGCCAGAACAGCGGGCACTTCATCACCATCGCCTCGGTCGGTGCGTACCACGTCGTTCCCACGGCCGCCGTGTACTGCGCCACGAAGTACGCGGCCTGGGCGATCACGGAGGGTCTGCGGCAGGAGGCCGAGCCGTTCATCCGGGTTACCACCGTCTCACCCGGCGTCGTCGAGAGCGAACTGGCCGACACCATCACCGAACCAGGAGCGGCGGAGGCGATGAAGACCTACCGCGCGGCGGCCATCCCGCCCGATGCCATCGCTCGTGCGATCTCCTACGCGATCAGCCAGCCCGCCGATGTCGACGTCAACGAGATGGTCATCCGGCCCGCGAGGCAGCGGCCGTAGCGGTGGCCATCCGTCCCGTGAGGCAGCGGCCGTAGCGGTGGTCATTCGGCCCGCGCGGCAGCGGCCGTAGCGCCGCGGCTGTCGGCCCCGGCGGCGTGAACTACCGCACAGCGACGCGCCCTTCAACTCTTTCATCGCAACGACCGGCGCGTCGTAGGCTGTTCGGCCATGTACGGGTTCGGCTCGGTGATGAGGGGCTCATGAACATGGGGGACGGCGGCTCGCTGGGTGACCTTGTGGTCGCCGCGCGGGACCGGGCTTTCGTCGGGCGGGCAGCGGAGCGGGCCCTGTTCCGGGCCGCACTGGACGAGGACCCCGGCTCCTCGCCCGTGCTCTATCTGCACGGTCCCGGCGGAATCGGCAAGTCCACATTGCTGCGGCGGTTCGCTCTCGAGTCGCGGGAGGCGGGACGGCTGGTGGTCGAGGTGGACGGCCGTACGGTTCGCCCGACGCCGGAGGACTTCGAGCAGGCCGCGGGAAAGGCGACCGGCGAGCCGGGATCAGTGCTCCTGGTCGACACCTTCGAGCAATGCCAGGGTATGGAGCACTGGTTGTGGGAGCACTTCCTGCCGCGGCTTCCGCTGGGCGCGGTCGCGGTGGTCGCCGGACGTGCGGCCCCCGACCCGCGCTGGGTCGTGGACCCGGGTTGGGCCGACCTGCTGCGCGTGGTACCGCTGCGCAACCTGGCCCGGGACGACGCCGCGACGTTCCTGCGGGTACGGGGTGTCCCGGCCGGGGCGCACCACGCGCTGCTGTCCTTCACCGGCGGTAATCCCCTTGCCCTGTCCCTGGCGGTGGCGGTCGCCGACCGGCAGGACGCGGACGGGACGCCCCGGGCGGCCGACTGGTCACCCGGCCGGGACGTGATCGCGACGCTGCTGCCGCAACTCGTGGGCGATCCACCCAGTCCGGCGCACCGCACGGCACTGGAGGTGTGCGCCCAGGCCGATGTCACCTCGGAGGCACTGCTGCGGGCGATGATGGGCGAGCGGGCCGCCGAACTGTTCGCCTGGCTGCGCGGTCAGCCGTTCATCGAATCCACCGCGGCCGGGCTCTTTCCGCACGACGTGGTGCGTGAGGTGCTGGCAGCCGATCTGCGCTGGCGGGACCCGGACGGATTCGCCGCCCTGCGCCGGCGGATGTACGAGTATCTGCTCGGCCGGGTCCGGGACGCGCCCGCGGCGCGGATGCTCCAGGCGATGCGGGCCCTGGTGTACCTGGAACGGTCCCTCGACCATATGTCCGGCACCCTCGTGTGGCATCCCGAGGGCGAGGTGCGGGAAATGCCCTGTGCTCCTGCCGACGAGAACCGCGTGGTGGAGTTGGTGCATGAGGCGGAAGGCGCCGAGTCCGCCGCGATAGCCCGCTTCTGGCTGGACCGGCGGCCCGAGGCGTTCAGTGTCTATCGCTCGACCGGGACCGATGACATCGTTGCCTGTTCGGCTTGGCTGCGGTTCAGCGGGCCGGAGGGGGAGGATGTCGATCCGGTGGTGGCCGCCGCCTGGGCCCATGTGGAGGCGGGCGGGCCACTGCGGGCGGGCGAGCACATGGCCATGGCGCGGTTCCAGGTGGAGCCGCGGAATTACCAGCGGCCCTCGGCCGCCATGAACCTGATGCAGTGGCGTGTCGGTGGGGAGATCATCCGGGCCGACCGTCTCGCATGGTCGTTCGTCGTGATGCGGGACGACGGGTTCTGGGACAACTACCTCGAACGCTCCGACATGATGCCGACCGACGCGTTATCCGTGGTCGGCGACCACGGATACCGCCTCTTCGCCCATGACTGGCGTACCCAGTCCGGCATGGCGTGGACGGACCAGAAGCACGAAGCCGAGCAGGCGGGCGGGGCCGCCGTCACGTCCGCGACCGGTACTCCGCCGGAGCGGGGGAACCATCTCACGCTGTCCCGGCCGGAGTTCGACCTCGCCGTACGGGATGCCCTGCGTGCGCTGTGGTGGCCCAACGAGCTCGCGGCGAACCCCCTCAGCCGTGGCCGCCTGGTCGCGGAGGCGGGCCAGGGCCTCCATGACGTCCTGGTGCGTGCCATCGACACGGTGCTGGAAGTGCGGGGCGGGGAGAAACGTCACCTCGTCGTCACGACCACGTACAGCAAGGCCGCCCCCACCCAGGAAGCGGCGGCCAGGCGGCTCGGAATGTCCTTCAGCACCTACCGGCGGCATCTGACCGCCGCCGTGAAGCACGTCACCGATGTGATGTGGAGTCATGAACTGAGCGGAGCACCGATCGAGCGCGAAAGCTGAACCAAGCGGAGCCCTCATCGCCTGACGGTCTGGAAGTCGCCGCCGTCGGCGTACTGTCGCCATGCCTTCGGGGCAGTATCCAGCCTGTCGCGGTTGCGTGCCACCAGGCCTACGTCGAAGCCTTCCGCTCCGAATCTGGCGGCAGTGGCCAGACCGAGGTTGGGCTGGTCGGACTCAGGCCGGTGGACGGCCGAGTTCGTTCGCGCTGGGAGTCATGTCCTGGGTGCCGATGACGGAGAGGAGTTGCAGCTGGGCGGCGCTTCGGTGCCGGGTGGGGCGCTGAACCAGAGCAGACGCTGGCGTCCGTCCTCGCTGAACAGGCTGTGACAGTCAAGCTCGATGACGCCCAGCGTGGCGTGCACGATGCGTTTGTGGTCGGTCCGGCGGAGGCCGACGTCGTGGGTGTCCCACAGGGTGGCGAACTCCGCACTGCGCCGTCGTAGCGCGGCCGTCATCCGGTGCACTTCGGGGTCGCCGCCGCGCCGTGCGGCGACGGCCTGGAGGTCGGCGACGAAGACCCGCGAGTGGTGGGGGTGGTCCTCGGCCGGGTAGAGGGTACGAGCGTCGGGGTCGGTGAACCAGCGGTAGACGAAGCTCGCTTCATGGCCGCGCACCGCCGGGTGGCGGCCGACGAGCGCGACTGCCAGGGGGTTTTGGACGAGGGTTTCGTGCAGGTCGGTGATGACCTGGGCGGGAGTGGTGGTGAGCTGGTCCAGCAGACCGAGCAGGCCCGGCTGGACGTGCGCGGTCGGGCCGTGCGCCGCCGGGGGTACGCGTCGGCCGGCGAGGTTGAACAAGTGGTCGCGTTCGTCGCCGTTCAGGCGCAGCGCCCGGGCCAGCGCGGCCAGCACCTGAGCCGAGGGCTGGGTGCCGCGGCCACGTTCCAGCTCGGTGTAGTAGTCGGCGGACAGGCCCGCCAGTTGGGAGACCTCCTCGCGCCGCAGTCCGGGCACCCGGCGCCGCGGACCGGTGGGCAGGCCCACGTCGGACGGGCGGATGCGCGCGCGCCGGGACTTCAGATACGCGGCGAGTACGGAGTGGTTCACGCTCCTCATCGTGACGCGCACCGGGGTCACGAGCCAGGGGGTGGCGACCCCTGGGTAGAGACAGCCCTGGCCGGCACGGCGGCACCGGCCCACGCTGGAGACGTCCCTTCCAGAAAAGAGAACCACCATGCCGTTCGCCAACTTCAAGGTTCCTGCCGGCACCCTCGACGAGAAGCAGAAGGAGAAGATCGTCACCCGCACCACCGAGCTCTACGTGGAGATCTACGGCGAGCGGGCCCGCGCGGGCACGATGGTCCTCGTCGAAGAGGTCGCCGACGGCGGCTGGGGCATCGGCGGCAACGTCCTGACCCTCGCCATGCTCGAGCAATCGCCCGAGGCGGGCCGCACTCAATGAAAGATCATGACTACTGGTTGAGCACTTTTTGGACATCGCCTTGGCTGTACGCGGCCCAATGATTCGCAGCTGCATGGCTCCCAGCGAATCATTCTGGAGCTCATCGAGGCCGTGAGGCATCCATGGTGCTGCCATGACCTGTGCCTCCTTCTCGGCGATGCGCGGCGCCCGCTCAGCCGACGCGCCCTGCAAGCCCGTATGACCCGCCTGACGCGCCGTATGGCGGAGTGCGACACGTCGTTCACCATCACCCACCAGTGGGGTCGCACGACCTTCGGCCGGGCTGCCGAACAGGGCGGGGAACGCCTGTTCCGTCGATGATCGCGTAGGCCTCAGTTGGCCCACGGGGGAGTGATCAGCGTCCTGTCGGCCAGCTCGGCCTCCAGTCCGATGGACGTCGTCACCCAGGAGATCGCGGTCTGGTCGGTGGGGTTCTCGACGGCAAGGGTCGCCCCGGGGTTGATGATCACTGTGTCGCCCGCGGTGACGCGGTCGGTGCGGTCGTCGAGGGTGATCAGCAGTTCCCCGCTGAGCAGATGGAAGATCTCCTCCCGGGTGACGGTGTGCGCGGGTGCCTTGGTCCCCGGGGGGATCTCGCCTCGCCAGGCGCACAGTTCCTTGCTGCCGGTGCGGGGAGTGGCGTGCGAGACGAAGCGGACGCCGTGGATCTCGTGGGTGACGGCTTCGGACGAGCGGATTATGGGCATGGGTGCTCTCCGGTTCAGATGGTCAAGCGGCTTGACTATGTGGCTCCATAGTCAAGCTGCTTGACCAAATCGTCAAGGGTGTTTCAATGCATCCGTGCACAACTCCGAGGCCCTTGCCCTGACCGCCGCCCTGCTTGCCACCGCGGGCGACCTGACCCAGCGCATCAACGACGGTGTCGTCGCCCGCGGATTCGAGGTTCGGCCCGCCCATGGCTTCGCCTTCGTCCGGCTTGCCCCGGACGGCGCGACGGTCACCGACCTCGCCGCGCACCTCGGGGTCACCAAGCAGGCGGCCAGTCAGCTTGTCGACGAGATCGTGCGCAAGGGGTATGCCGAACGCCGACCGCACCCCGAGGACGCGCGGGCCCGGTTGGTCGTGCTGACCGAGCGGGGATGGGCCTGCACTCGTGCGGCGGAGGAGGCGGCGGCGGAAGCCGTCGGGGCGTGGGTCGAGCTGCTAGGGGAGAAGGGAGTGCGGTCGTTGCGCGATCAGTTGGCGCGCATCGCTCCCTTTGGCCCCATCAGGCCCAACTGGTGACGGCTCATCAGGTGGCGCGGTAGTCGATGGCTGTTACCGGAAGTTTTTACTGACGCGTAACTTCACATGTGCACTACCCGCTCGTAACTTGACGACTGAACAGCATCCTCGTGATCCGGATCACAGGGCGTCGCAACTCCCTTGAGCCGCAAGGAGATCACACGATGCTGCCCTGGAAACGAGCGCTCGGCCCGCTGGCCGCGCTGCTGCTGACCACCACCGTCGCCCTCGTCCCCGCCACCGCCCAGGCAGCCGCCGCCCCTAGCGGGGGAGGTTGGAACGACTACTCCTGTAAGCCGTCCGCCGCCCACCCCCGCCCCGTCGTCCTCGTGCACGGAACCTTCGCCAACGCCGTCGACAACTGGCTGGCCCTCGCGCCGTACCTGAAGAACCGCGGCTACTGCGTCTTCTCGTCCGACTTCGGCCAACTGCCGGGCGTCCCGCTCTTCTACGGCCTCGGCCCGATCGACAAGTCGGCCGAGCAACTCAAGGTCTACGTCGACAAGGTGCTCGCCGCGACCGGCACCGCCGAGGTCGACCTCGTCGGCCATTCGCAGGGCGGCATGATGCCCCGCTACTACCTGAAGTTCCTCGGCGGAGCCGCCAAGGTGAACGCCCTCGTCGGCATAGCGCCCAGCAACCACGGCACCACTCTGTCCGGCCTCACCAACCTCCTGCCGTACTTCCCGGGAGCGGAGGACCTGCTCTCGGCGAACACCCCCGCCCTCACCGACCAGGTCGCCGGCTCCGCCTTCCTCACCAAGCTCAACGAGGGCGGCGACACCGTGCCCGGCGTCCGCTACACGGTCCTCGCCACCAAGTACGACGAGGTGGTCACGCCGTATCGGAGCCAGTTCCTCAGCGGATCCGGCGTGCACAACGTCCTGCTCCAGGACCTGTGCCCGGCCGACCTCTCCGAGCACGCGGCGATCGGGCTGCTCGACCGGATCGCCTTCCATGAGGTGACCAACGCCCTCGACCCGGCACACGCCAGGCCCACCACCTGCGCGTCGGCGTTCGACTGAGCGTCGGTATCGGGGCCTGTCCGGCCTGAGCCGCCGGTCAGGCCCCGACGTCTCTGGTTCAGCGACCGCGCCGGCCGCCGCTCACCGCACGCCGACGCACCGACGCGAACAGGGCCGCCACGCCGAGCGCCAGGGCGGCCGCCCCGCCCATCGCGATGTACGGCGTGCCGCTGTCGCCGCCGGTCTCGGCGAGGTTCTCGGTGGCACCGGCCGGCTTCGGCTCGTTGGGCGCGGAGCTCTCGGCCTGCGCGACCGGTTCCGTGACAGGTTCCGTGACCGGCTTCGCTGCCCTCTCGCCTTCCGGCTTCGCCGACGTACTGGCGTCCTGGTCACCGTGTCCCCGATGCTCGATCGTCGACTCGTCGGCACCGTCCTCGACCTGCTCCGCGGAGGGGGCGGAGGCGCTGGGCGACGGCGCGGTACCGCCTCCGGCATCGGCGCCACCGCCGAACGTGACGTCCGAACAGGAGTAGAACGCCTCCGGGCTGTCCGAGCGCTGCCAGACCGCGTACAGCAGCTGCTTGCCGGAACGCTCGGGGAGGGTGCCGGGGAACGAGTAGAAGCCACCGGACGCGACCGGGTCGGTGACCGTCGCCACCGGGTGCTCCAGGTCCAGGTCGTCCCAGGCCAGCGGCTGAGCGGGGTCGTAACCGGCCTTGGTGATGTACACCTTGAAGGTGCCCTTGTGCGGGGCGGTCACGCGGTACTTGAAGGTGTACGACCCACTGCTCACGCCCGTCGCGGGCCAGTCGGCGCGCGCCAGGTCGAGCCCCTTGAACTCCTCGTTGTTCGCGCTGCACAGCTTGCCGTCCGGGATCAGCGTCCGGTGCTGTCCGCCCGCGTCGCCGATGCGGATGCCGTTCCAGTCGTAGAGCGCCTGGGTGCCGCCGGCCGCGACCGCCGCCCGGCACGCGCCCGACGTCGGGCTCTCGGGGCCCTCGGCGTAACACTGCGAGACCCGGCTGACCGGGTCGCCCATCGAACCGTGCGCGGACGCGGGTACGGCGGCGAGCGCGGTCAGGGCGAGCGGGGTCAGACCGAGAGCGGCGACGGTCGCGGCCTTGCGGCGTGCGGGCATGGGGGATCTCCTCGGAACCGGTGCTGATGGGTGCCGGATCCAAGAAACCGTGGAATCACCTGCTGGAGGCGGTCGACGGCGATCTTTATGGCCGCGTTAAGGGAGTGCTCAGGCTGAGATCAGGTAGGTCGTGTGCGCCGGACTGAGGGAGCTTGTTCCCCTCGCCCGTCTCACCCGTCCGGCCACCAGATACGTGCGATGTCCTTGCGGACCTCCGGGCGTCCCGCGGGACGCTCGTCGGCCTCCTCACGAACCCGGGAGTCCGTCTTTTTCAGGGGCTTCTGCACGGTCACACGGCGCATGGCTGCCTCCTTCAGGATCTACCGAGTTCCGCGATCTCACGGAGGTAGACCCGTTCAGGGAGAGTTCCTCATCGGTTGGTGTTCTGTCAGTGGCGGTGGTCACGATCCGGCTGTCAGTGGCGGGTGTCACTCTTGGGCGCATGACGAACGGCGCGACGAACGGCGTGACGAACGACGACCACGGCAGCACCGGGGCGGACGTGGACTGGGACGCGCGGGCCGCCTCTTTCGACGACGTACCGGACCACGGGCTGCGCAACCCGGAAGTGCGCCGGGCCTGGGCCGAGCGGCTGCGCGGCTGGCTGCCCGAGCGGGCGGGCGACGTCCTCGACCTCGGCTGCGGCACCGGCAGCCTGTCGCTCCTCGCGGCCGAGCGGAGACACCACGTCACCGGGGTGGACCTGTCCCCGGCCATGGTGGACCTCGCACGCGCCAAGCTGGCCGGACGTGACGCCGTGTTCCTGGTCGGCGACGCGGCGGCGCCGCCGGTGGGCGAGCAGCGCTTCGACGCGGTGCTCGCACGGCACGTGCTGTGGGCGCTGCCCGACCCCGGCCGGGCCCTGCGCCAGTGGCGGGAGCTGCTGCGCCCCGGCGGCCGGCTCGTGCTGATCGAGGGCGTGTGGGGGTCGGTGAGCCCCGTCGGGATACCCGCGGACGTGCTCACCGGCCTGCTGGCACCGCAGGTCCATGAGATGCGCGTCGAACACCTGTCCGGCGACCCGCTGCTGTGGGGCAAGGACGTGGAGGACGAACGGTACGCGGTGGTGGCGACGGTGGCCTGAGCCGGCGGACAGGCATCAGGCGAGAAGTGCCTCGAAGTCGTCCCCACGGGCCAGCGCCTCCAGCTCGTCGAGCGCGGCCACGGCGGCGGCAGCGGCCTGCGGATCCCGTTCCGTCAGCCCGCTCTCGGCGAACTCGTCCTCGTCCAGACGCCGTACGTCCGTACCGTCGGCGGAGAGCCACAGGTCCAGGTCGAGGTCCTCGGCCACCACCTCGGAGCCGGACCGGGTGACGGGGCGGGTGATGTCGCAGTACCAGCCCTTCAGCGCGCCGGTGGAGTCGCGGACCTCCTTCACGGAGTACCAGCGGTCACGCCAGTAGTACTCGGTGAAGACGTCGCCCGGCTCGAAGCGGACGAAGCCGAAGTCGCGGACGTTCTCGCCGGCCCAGGGGGCCCGGACAGCGATGCGCGTGCCGTCGTCGGCGAGGAGTTCGGCCTGGTAACGGATCTTCGTACGGCCCGCCTTGACGAGGACGACGTCCAGCAGGGATGACGGTTCAGCTGAGTTCGCGGACATAGCGCACCTCCGTGGCGCAGATCTCGTACCCGAACCACTTGTTGATCGCGATCATCGGGCCGTTGCCGGAGTCGTTTCCCGTGAACGCCTCCGTGAACCCGGTGGCGCGGGCGCGATGCAGGGAGTCGTTCTTGGCGAGCTTGGCCAGGCCCCGGCCGCGGAAGGCGCGGGCCGTGCCGGTCATGACGGTGCCGTACCACGTGCCGCCGTCGGTGCGGGCCGCGCTGAAGGCGGCCGGGCGGCCGTCGACCACGGCGACCGAGGTCAGTTCGGGGCTGAACAGGGGGTGGTTCCAGGTCTCCGTCAGCCACGCCTCGTAGTCGGTGAACTCATAGGCGATGTCGCTCGGTTCGTCCGACATCGTCTCCGAGTCGAGGGCGAACAGGGGGCGCGGGTCGTCCGCGAAGTCGGCGCCGGTGCGCAGCTCGACATCCTCAGGCGGGTCCTCGAGCGGTGGCAGGGTGCCGTTCGTCAGGTCCAGGCGGAGGAAGTGGGAGGAGCGGCTCGCGTGGTAGCCGTGCCGCTCGGCGAAGGCGCGGTTGCCGGGCTCGTCCAGGACCCAGGAGAAGAGCTTGGCCGCACCCCGGGCGGCCAGGTGTTCCTCGGCGGTGCGGACCAGCAGCGTGCCGGCGCCGCGACCCGCGCGCTCCGGCAGCACCCACACATTGACGTAGCCCTGGCCGGGATCCGGGCTGTCGTGGACGAGGCCGACCTGCGCCGCACCGACCACCTCGCCGTCCTCCTCCGCGACCAGGGGGCGGTAGTGGGCCTCGGGGTGGGCGTGGGTGAGTTCGTAGGCGACGGAGTCAGGGGTGATCAGCATGTACGGGACGGCGAGGCGCCGGACGTGGGTGAAGCCCTCGACCTCGGCTCGGACCTCGGGGCGCAGGTCGCGCACGATCACACTCATGTACGCGCACGCTACGGGGAGACGCGTCGGGGTGCCTCCTATTTTTCGGCAGGCAATCTCGGCAGGCAATCTCGGCAGGTCATTTTCGAGTGAGTCATTTTCGCGCGGGTACGGGACAATCACCCCGTGACTTTGAAGATCCACATCGATGGGAGCGCGCCGCCGTACGAGCAGGTGCGGGCGCAGATCTCCGAGCAGGCGCGGTCGGGGGTGCTGCCGGTCGGCTACCGGCTGCCGACAGTGCGAGGGCTGGCCGAGTCGCTCGGGCTCGCCGCGAACACGGTCGCCAAGGCGTACCGGGCGCTGGAGGCGGACGGGGTGATCGAGACGCGGGGGCGCAACGGAACGTTCGTCGCCGCCGCGGGCTCGGCCGCGGAGCGCGAGGCGGCGTCGGCCGCTCAGGCGTACGTCGAGCGTGTCCGACGCCTTGGCCTGGACGAGAGCGCGGCGCTCGTCGCGGTGCGGGATGCCCTGCGGGCGGCTTACGGGGAGGGGTGAGCAGGGTTCATGGTGTGCGGGTGACGTCCAGGTCCTTCGCCCGCGCCGCTCTCGCGAACGTCACCGCGTCCTCCACCGCCGCCGCGTTCGGGTCGTTGTTGAAGTACGCGTACACGTCCTGGCCCTCGGACCACGATCGAGCGATCCGCTCGGCCCACGTCCTCAGGGCCTGCCGACCGTAGTGCGGCCACGCATGGGCGCGGCCCACGTGGAAGCGGACGTAACCCCAGTCGGTGGTCCGCCACAGCGGAGTCACCGGGCGTGACTGGACGTCGGCCCAGCACAGGGCTGCCCCTCGGGTCTCCAGCACCTTGCGCACCCGGTCCGTCCACCACGAGTCGTGGCGCGGCTCGACCGCGATCCTCGTGCCGGCCGGGAAGCAGGACAGGCAATCGTCCAGCAACCCCGCATCGGCCCGAAGGGTCGGCGGCAGTTGCAGCAGCACCGGGCCCAGCCGGTCGCCCAGGCCCTCCGCGTGGCTCATCAGGCGGTCTACCGGCTCCTCGGGGTCCCGCAACCGCTTGATGTGGGTCAGGAAACGGCTCGCCTTGACCGCGACGACGAAGTCCGGGGGCGTCCGCTCCCGCCAGTTCTCGAAGGTCTCCCGGGATGGCAGCCGGTAGAACGCGTTGTTGCTCTCGACCGTCGCGAAGCGTGCCGCGTACTCCTCCAGCCACAGCCGCGTGGGACACCCGGCCGGGTACAGGACGCCCCGCCAGTCCTTGTACTGCCACCCCGACGTGCCGACGAACAGGGTCATACCCTCATGAAAACACCCCTGCGTCCTGCTTACAGATACAACCCCGCATCCGCCCCGGCCCGCGCCTGAGGCACCGACGTCGGAGACGTCCCCCGGCGCAAGGCGTACAGCTCCGCCAGCGTCGCGCCCTCGCGGCCGACGCCCTCTTCCGTGCCCAGCCAGTTGACCGCCTCCCGGCGGGTCAGGGCACCCACCTCGATGCGGGCCAGACAGCGGCCGGGGCGGACCACGGCCGGGTGGAGGCGTTCCAGGTCCTCGTTGGTCGTGACGCCGACCAGGACATTGCGGCCCTGGCCCAGCAGTCCGTCGGTCAGGTTCAGCAGCCGGGACAGCGCCTGGCCCGCCGTGTGCTTGGCCTCCCCGCGGATCAGCTCGTCGCAGTCCTCCAGCAGCAGGAGCCGCCAGCGGCCCTTGCCCGTCGAGTCCTCCTCGCCGATCGCGATGTCCATCAGATAGCCGACGTCGGAGAACAGGCGCTCGGGGTCCAGGACGCAGTCCACCTGGCACCAGTCCCGCCAGGACCGCGCCAGTGTCCGCAGCGCCGAGGTCTTTCCGGTGCCCGGCGGTCCGTGCAGCAGGAGCAGCCGGCCCGCGATGTCCTCAGGGGTCGTCTTCATCAGGGTGTCCATCGCGTCCGCCACCGGCGCGGTGTAGTTGGCCCGCACCTCGTCCCACGTGCCCGCGGAGATCTGCCGGGTCGTGCGGTGCGGGCCGCGCCTGGGGGAGACGTACCAGAAGCCCATGGTCACGTTCTCCGGCTGGGGCTCGGGCTCGTCCGTCGCGCCGTCGGTGGCCTGGTCGAGGACCTTCTCGGCCAGCTCGGCACTGGTCGCCGTCACCGTGACGTCGGCGCCCCGGTTCCAGCGGGAGATCAGCAGCGTCCAGCCGTCGCCCTCGGCGAGCGTCGCGCTGCGGTCGTCGTCGCGGGCGGCGCGCAGCACGCGGGCGCCCGGCGGCAGCAGGGTGGCACCGGAGCGCACCCGGTCGATGTTGGCCGCGTGCGAGTACGGCTGCTCGCCCGTCGCGAAGCGGCCGAGGAACAGCGCGTCGACGACGTCGGACGGCGAGTCGCTGTCGTCGACGTTGAGCCGGATCGGCAGCGCGTCGTGTGGGTTCGCAGACATGCCGCCATGATCCGGCACGCGGACGCCCTGTGCACCCGCTTTCCGCAGTGCGCCGGCTGTGTCGGCCGTGTCCCGTGCGTCCGGTGTGTCCCCGCCGTGTATCGCCTCCGTCCTGTTACCGAGCTGTGCGGCTACGACCTCTGCCCGCCCGGCTGTCTTCGCCGTTACCGTTGCCCTCAATGGGACGTCATGGGTGGAATTCGGGGGCACTGCGGTGGCGGCTCACCGCGCTGCTCGGCGTGGGCGTGGCCGCTCTGGCCCTGGTCGTGACCCTCCTCAACACGCTTCCCGGCGGCGGCGGTACGGAAGGCACCTCGCGCGAGGGCGACAAGGTGCACGGCACCCCCGCCACTCCCGCGAAGACCCCGGAACCGGATGTGGGCTGGGGCTTCACGCACACCCAGTTCAGCGCCGACGAAGGCGACGGATCAGCCACCGAACGGGCCGAGGGGCTGCTGTCGAAGGCCGGGGGCCTGCCGCAGAACCAGCACATCATGGGCTGGGGTGCTGACAATCCCGAGCCGGTGAAGGGGCGTTACGACTTCGAGGCGATGGACCGCCGCATCGACTTCGTCCGCGCCTCCGGCGGCACCCCGGTGATCACCCTGTGCTGCTCCCCGGACTGGATGAAGGGCGGCAAGTCCGGCGTCGGCAACACGAACTGGAGCCAGGCCGCCCTGGAGACCGCCCCGACGCCCGAGCACTTCCAGGATTTCGCCGACCTCGCCGCGACCGTCGCCAAGCGCTATCCGGACGTACGCCACTTCATCGTCTGGAACGAGTTCAAGGGCTTCTGGAACGACGCCGAGGCCCGCTGGGACTACGAGGGCTACACGAAGCTCTACAACCTGGTCCACAAGGCCCTCAAAAAAGTCGACAAGGACATCATGGTCGGCGGGCCGTACCTGGTCATGGACAGCGTCGACCCGCGCTCGCCGGACGCCTCCACCACCTTCAAGGGCCCGTGGGGCGCCATGGACCAGCGGGTCCTCGACGCCTTCGCCTACTGGAACAAGAACAAGGCCGGTGCCGACTTCGTCGTCGTGGACGGCTCCAGCTACACCAAGGACGACGAGCTGCTGCCCGACGAGTTCGCGGCCACCGACAAGCTCACCGCCGTGGGCGAATGGGTACGGCGGCAGAGTGGCGAACTGCCGCTGTGGTGGGCCGAGTACTACGTCGAGCCGGCCGACGGCAACGACGACCGAGCGGGCTGGTCCGAGACCCACCGGGTCGCCGTCCAGGCCGCCGGAATGATCGCCATGGTCAAGGGCGGCGCCTCCTCCGGCTTCTACTGGAACCCGGAGAAGGAGAAGGGCACCGACTGCCCGGGCTGCCTGTGGACCCCGACCAGCACCGGCAGCGGCGGCGGGAAACTGCCCATGTACGACCTCGTCTCCCGCTTCGGGACGGAGTTCCCGCCGGGCACCGCCTACCGGACCGTGTCCGTCGCCGCGGACGACGTGCCCAACGTGCGCGTCCTGGCCACCGACAGGACGGTCCTGGTCGTCAACGTCCTCGACCGGCCGATCAGCGCGAAGGTCGACGGGAAGCGGTTCGAGATGCGGGCGTACGAGGTCAAGTGGCTCAACCGGCAGTCCGGCTGAGCCACTTCACCGGATGAACCGGAGGATCCCCCGGCCTTCAGGTCGGGGAGGAATCCGGCTTCCCGCGTAGCGGGGCAGGAGAAGCCGAATCGCCGCCGGGCGATTCGGCGCTCACCGCAGGAGAGTCGAGGGCGACCTCAAGCAGGTACAAAATCTCGGAGTTGATGGACCGCCGGTCGGCGGCTGCCTGCGTGGTGAGCCGGGCGTGGAGGTCTTCGGGGATGCGCAACGCGAAACGAATCATGATGCTACCGTAGCCGCATGATGACATCAGTGACAGCGGAGGGCACCGTGCACGTCCGGTGGACGTTCCGGCTGCGCGTGTCGTCCACCGCCCGCACCCTGCTGATGGCGGAGTGGGACCGGTGCCGCTGGATCTGGAACGAGTGCGTGGCCAAGTCCAAGCAGGTCCACGCCTGGAACACGACCCGGCCCGAAGGAACCGGCAAGCGGACCTGCGGTCCGGCGCAGCTCGACAAGATGCTGACCGAGGCACGGAAGAAGACCTTATGGCTGCGTGAGGGCAGCAGCGTTCCTCAGCAGCAGATCATCCGCGACTTCGGCAAGTCCAGGACCAAGGCGCAAAAAGACATCAGGGAACGGCTGCCCATGCGACGCCGGGCCGGGATGCCGAAGTGGAAGAAGAAGCGCGAGGCCCGGCCGAGCCTGAACTACACGCAGCGCGGCTTCGGTCTCAAAGACGGCAAGCTGCACCTCGCGGGCGGCATCGTGCTGATGCCTGTGTGGTCGCGGGATCTTCCCGCCGAACCCTCCAGCGTGCGCGTCTATCAGGACAGCCTCGGGCACTGGTACTGCTCCTTCGTTGTTCCCGCCACCGTCGAGCCGCTGCCCGAAACGGGCGCGGTGATCGGCATCGACTGGGGCGTGAAGCAGACCGCGACCACCACCAGCGACGCCCACGACCTCCCGCATGCCGGGCACGGCAGGAAGGCCAGGCAGAAGCTGACCCGGTATGACCGGATGATGGCCCGGCGCAAACCGAAGAAGGGCCAGCCCGGATCGAAGGGCTATCAGAAGGCCAAGCGGCTGCGCGCCAAGGCGTACAAGAAGGCCGCCCGGCAACGCCGGGACACCGGCCGCAAGTGGGCGAAGTCCGTGGTCCGTGACCACGACGCGCTGGCGGTCGAGGACTTCCGCCCGAAGTTCCTCGCCAGGACCTCGATGGCCAAGAAGGCCGCTGACGCCGCCATCGGCGCCACAAAGACGGCCCTGACCGAGATGGGCCGCAAGCACGGCAGGGCCGTGCACCTGGTACATCCCGCGCACACCACGATGGACTGCGCGCAGTGCGGAGCGAGAGCCAAGCACGCACTGCCGCTGGGTGAGCGCACCTACACCTGCACCGCGTGCGGAACGGTATCTCCCAGGGATAAGAACTCCGCACGCGTGATGCTTGTCCGGGCTGGTCTGACCCCGGCTGGTGCTGATCGTGGAAGACCAGACGGGGCGCTGCCCCATCTGGCAGCGTGAGCCAGGAATCCCCGCTCAGCCCTGAAGGAGAGAATCCCCTCCCCTTCAGGGAGGGGAGCATTCAATTCATCGTCAGGAACCGCTGCACCAGCGAGGCCAGCAACACCGCCAGCAACGGCAGCGCGAACCAGAAGCTGCTCTGCAGCCACCGAAGTTGCCGCACACTCGGCCGCACCGCCACCCGAACCACCTCGCGCGCCGTCAGCAGCACGACCAGCGCGAGAGCCGCCAGCGCCCCGACCACCGACCAGGGCGTCCACGTCACCTGCGGCCCGATCGGACCCGGGTCCGCGGCCGGGACCTTGCCCTCGGGGGCCCCGGGCTGCTTGCGCAGCGTGTACATCGTCACGTCGTCGTTGGCGAAGACCTTCGTCACATCCTTGCGGGCGTCCAGGTTCTGGACCAGCCGCGGCTCCCAGGTGACCGAATAGCCCACGTCCAGCTGAAGGTAGACGACCTGACTGCGGTTGATCATCAGATACGAGTTCGGGCCCGCGTCCTTGAGCGCCTTGACCAGCCCGGACACCAGCACCGGGTCGGTCGGCGCGAGCGTCGGCACGTACTCGACCTTCTCCATGTCCCGCGCGCCCCACGGCATCGCCGGCGTCACGTTGTTCACCGTGTCGTTGCTCAGCCACAGCAGCCGCACCGTCGGGTCGTCGTGGGCGTACACGTACTCCATGGCCGCGACCTCGCCGGGCCGGATCCGCTCGAACGGCTCGTTGCCCCAACGGGCCACCAGGAAGCCGCCCATGAGGATCAGGCCCGCCATCAGTACGGCCAGCGGGGCGAGGCTCACCCGGTCCTTGTCGCGTTCCTTCGCGGTGACGCCGGTGCGCGGGAACAGGGCGAGCGCGGCGAGCAGGGCCGCGCCCGGCAGGGCGAACATGAAGACCCGCAGCGCCATTTCGCCGCCGTACGACTGCATGCCGAAGCCCAGGAACGGCACGAAGGTCAGGACCAGCAGCGACCGCTCGCCGTACTTGTGCTCGCGCCGCCGCCACCAGCCGTAGCAGGCGAGCGCCATCACACCGCCGGCCAGCAGCACCCGCACGTACAGCACGAGTTTGTGGGTCGAACTGCCGCCCTCGATACGGCCGGACACCGACGACGACACATTGCCGCCGACCCCGCCGACCCCGCCGAACAGTTCGTTGAAGTGGCCGGACCAGTACGGCTCGGCCATGAAGCCCACCCAGACGGCCACCAGAACGCCGAACAGGATGGGCAGACCGCGCAGTTCGCTGCGGCCGACCAGCACGAGGACCGCCAGCACGCCCAGCATCACGAACGGGGTGAGCTGGTGCGCCGGGACGGTCGCCGCGAACAGGCCGATCACGACCATGAGCAGCACGGCCCGCTGCCGCCGGTCCGTCGGCTCGACCTCCACCTCGCCGGGGCGCCGCTTCGTCCAGATCACGCCCGGCGCCCGGAACCAGACCAGGAGGATCGCCACGAAGACGAGGTACAGCAGATAGGTGAAGCCCTGCGGGGAGAAGTAGTCCTGGCCGACCCAGCCGCTCAGCACGAAGATCCACACGCCGGTCCACTTGGCCCGCCAGCTCGCCCGCATCGAGCGCATCAGCAGGAACATCGGCGCCAGACAGAGGAGTTGGATGGTCGTCGGCCACCAGCGGATGACCTCAGTGAGGTCCGTGACCCCGCAGGCCTTCGCCACGAACGCGGCGGCGGCGAAGAAGCCCGGCCAGCTCCAGCGGGCGTCCAGGTCGGGCACCGCCGACCCGGTCCGGTCGATGTAGTCGAGGAAGCCGAGGTGCTGCCAGGCCGTCGCGAACCGCGGCTCGGTCTCGATCAGCGCGGGCAGCGCGTGCAGCGAGACCACGGTCGCGAGCAGGGTGACCAGCAGCAGCCCCCGGTGCTCGCGGCCCAGCCACAGCAGCGAGGCGAAGACCACGACCAGCAGCCCGGCGCCGATCAGGGTCGGGGTGGGCAGCACGGAGATCAGCCCGAGCCCGCCCATCTGGTCCAGATCGGCCTCGCCGAGCCGCAGCGCGGGCACCCAGTACAGGAGCAGCGCGGCGGTCAGGAGACAGCCGAGGACGACACCGAGGCGGGTGGGCGGCCGGCGCTCAGGCCAGCACCGAAGCGGTACACCTTCTGGCTCCAGTACCTCTTCGGGTTCTGGCGCCTCCTCCCGCGCCTCGAACGGCGCGTCCACCTCCACCTCGGCCTCGACCGGCAGCCCCAGCTCCGGCTCGCGCGCCCAGGCCGGCCGGCGGTCCTCGGGCACCGCGGGCGTGCCCGTGGGCGGGGTGCCCGGACCGGGGCGTACGTCGGGACGGCGTTCCTGATGGTCGAAGTCGACGTGGATGCCGAGGGTGAGGGTGTCGTGGTCGAGCGCCCAGGCGGGCCCGCGCTGGAGCGACCCCGCGCGCACCTCGCGCGCCCCCAGGTCGGCGAGGTCCCCGTCGGGTGCCGCGCCCTCGGGCACGTCGGCGCCCGACGCGCCCCGGAAGGTCTTGTACAGCCTGGGCGCGGCGATGGCGACGATCACCGCGAGCGCACAGACCTCCGCGACACCCGCGCCGACCAGGCCCATGCGGGGGAGCAGCAGCACGGTCAGGCCGAGCACCAGGACGCACAACAGGCCCTGTAGCCAGGCGAGTCCGGCGGTGCGGCTCTGCGCGCGCAGCACCGCGAAGTACGTCTCCATGACGACCCGCAGTACCGCGCCGACCGCGAACCAGCGCAGCAGCCCGGTGGCCGCGTCCGCGTAGCCCGCGCCGAACACGCCGAGGATCCAGGGCGCGCCGACGAACAGCACGCCGGCCACCGGCAGCATGATCCGCGCCATCCGCTTGAGCGCGGCCCGGGTGTTGGCGGCCAGCCGGCGCGGGTCGTGCGAGCCCTCGACGGTCAGGGAGGCGCCCATGTTGATGGCGAGCAGGTTGACCGTGCCGCCGATCGTGGTGGTGATGTAGAAGTACGCGTTGTCCGTGGAACTGACCTGCGAGGCGATGATCACGGGCACCAGGTAGACCACGGCGAGCGAGAACAGCGCCCCCGTGTAGTCGCCCGCCAAAAACCGCCCGATCTCCTTCAGCGTCGGCGGCCGGGCCTGCTCCTCGGTCGCCTCGACGTGCCGGGGCACCAGCCGCCGGAACACCAGCCAGCCCAGCGGCACCACGGAGAAGGCGATCGCCGCGACCCACGACACGAACACCCCGGACGTGGGGATCGCCACCGCGAACGCGACCAGCAGCCCCAGCTTCACCGCGGAGAACACGGTGTTGCCGACCGGCACCCACAGCGCGCTGCGCAGCCCGGTCAGCACCCCGTCCTGGAGGGTCAGCAGCGACCAGGCGATGACGGCCACCACGAAGCCGAGCCCGTTGAGCGGCCCGTGCAGGAAGCGGTACGACGGCCCCCACAGGTTCAGGGTCAGCAGGAAGGCGAGCGCGGCCAGCGCCACGATCACCGAACTGCCCGCGTACGTACGGAAGATGAGGCGCCCGGTGGCCCGGCCCGCGACCGGGATGAAGCGGGCCAGCGCACCCGTCAGGGTCACCGCGGTCAGGCCCGCGAGGAGCTTCATCGCGGCGATGGCGGCGGAGCCCTGACCGACGGACGACTCGGAGTAGTAGCGGGCGGCGGCCAGCCAGAACCCGAGACCGAGCACGGCGGAGATGCCGGTGTTGAGCATCAGGGCGTAGGCGTTGCGGAACAGCTGGCTGCCCCCTGGGGAGCGGCCGAGGCCAGGCAGGCGCAGCCGGCGCCGCGACCGCTCGGGCGCCTCGGTCGCGGGCGCGGTGGCCTCGGTCGTGGTCGTCGTGTCAGACACGGGAACGGATGGCCTTCCGGCGGACCTGGCGTGCTCTGCGGACCAGGGCGTACCCCTTGGTGAGGGCACGGTCCCCGGCGAAGTTCCGGGCGATCGCGCGGCCCTCGACGAGCCGTGCGAACTCCTCGATGCCCGTACCGCGGCGGACGGTGACGCGGCGCAGGGCGTACGGCCCCTGGCGGCGGCGCGCGAGGTCGTTGCCGACGGCGAGCGCCTGGGCGTACCCGGTCGCGCGCACCGCCTGCCGCACCCGGCGGCTGGAGTAGCCGTAGGGATAGGCGAACGAGGCCGGGACGGCGCCGAGTTCGGCGGCGACGATCTCCTTGCAGTGGACCAGCTCGTGGCGCAGCGCGTCGTCGTCGAGCTGGTCGAGCTGCGGGTGGGTGTGGCTGTGCCCGCCGATCTCGACGCCCGCCGCCGCGAGTTCGCGGACCTGGTCCCAGTCCAGCATGGTGTCCAGGCCGCCCCCGGTGTCGTACGCGCCCCGGATCCAGCCGGTGGAGACGAACAGCGTGGCCGCGAACCCGTGCCCCGCCAGCACGGGCAGGGCGTGCCGGTGCACGCCCTCGTAGCCGTCGTCGAAGGTGATCAGGACCGGCCGCTCGGGCAGCGGGCGGCCGGAGCGCCAACGGGCGGCCAGATCAGCCGTGTCGACCGGGGTGAGGCCCAGATCGCCGATCACGGCCAGCTGCTGCGCGAAGGCGTCCGGCGCCACCGACAAGGCGCGCGTGGCCTCGTTCGGGTCGGTCGCGACCGAGTGGTACATGAGGATCGGCACGGATGCCTCGGTCATCTGCCGCCCCCCTCGATCTCCGTCGCGACGAAGGTCGTTCCGCTGCGGCGCGCCCGGACACTCCCCACCACGTAGCCGCCCGCCGCCGTCAGCACCCCGGCGACGATCGCGCCCGCCCGGCCCGCGCCGCCCGGACGGGCCAGCAGGGCGTCCCGCAGCCCGCGCGCCACCCCGGCGGGCAGGACGCGGGTCGTGTACCGGCGCTCCGACTCGAGTCCCTTGTCCGAGCCGACACTCCGGGCCACCAGCGCCTTCGACAGCCCCTCGGCGTACGCGCGTCTGCGGAAGTACCCGAAGTGCTCGCGCGCCTCGGGTACCCGGTGGTGGATCACCGCTCGGTCGTCGATCAGCAGGACGGCGTCGGGCCTGGCACGGGTGAGGCGGATGCACAGCTCCGTCTCCTCGCAGCCCAGCGGCCGCTTGTCGCCGTCGCGCCCGATGCCGGTGGCGAATCCGCCCGCCGCGTCGAACGCCGTACGGCGGAACGAGGCGTTGCCGCCGAGGACGTTGCGCACGTTCACCAGCCCGGGCGGCAGGCCCTTGTACGTGCAGCCCACCACCCAGTCGAACTCCTCGGGAAACCAGGCCGGCCGGCGGCCCGACGCCCAGATCGGCATCGTACGGCCGCCGACGGCCATGACCCGCGGGTCGGCGTAGCCCTCGGCGAAGTGCCGCAGCCAGTCCCGCTCGGCTACGGCGTCGTCGTCCAGGAAGGCGATGACGTCGCCGTGCGCGGCGGCGATCCCGGTGTTGCGGCCGGCGGACAGGCCGCGGGGGCCCGCGTTGGCGAGCACCCGCACGTCGGCGGACTCCTTGTACTCCTTGGCCAGCCGGTCCAGGAGCGCGGTGTTGTGGTCGACGACAAGGAGTGTCTCCAGCGCGGTGCGCGACTGCGTCCGCACCGAGGAGACCGCCGCGAGGATGTCCTCCCAGCGGTCCTCGGTGTACACGCAGATCACGACGGAGATGTCGGGATCGCTCAAGACACCTCTCCCCGGACCGAGTCGAGCATCGGGGAGTGCTGCGGACGGCGGCGCAGGGCACGCCGGTTGGAGCGCTCCTTCAGGATCACCCTGAGCACCCGCAGCCCGTCCCGGACGGCGCGGAGGTTGCTGGTGCCGTGGATGCGGAGGTACTCATGGCTCGGTATCTCCTGCACCCTGAGCCCGGCCTTGACGACCCGGATGTTCATCAGGGTCTCGACCTCGAAGCCGGTGCAGTCGAGGTCGATCTTGTCGAGGCAGTGCCGCCAGAACGCGTTGTAGCCGTAGCACAGATCCGTGTAGCGGGCGCCGAACTTGCGGTTGACGACGGTGCACAGCGCCCAGTTGCCGAGCTTGCGGATGAAGGTCATGTCGTCGGTGCCGCCGCCGTTGGCGAAGCGGGACCCTTTGGCGAAGTCCGCGCCCGAGACGAGGGCGGAGACGTAACTGACGATCTCGTTGCCGTCGGCCGAGCCGTCCGCGTCGACCATCACGATGATGTCGCCGCCGCACGCCTGGAACCCGGTGATCAGCGCGTCGCCCTTGCCCTTGCCGCGCTGCTCGACGACCTTGACGCCCGGCCACAGCGCACGGGCCACCTCGACGGTGTCGTCGGTGGAGTTGCCGTCCACCAGAACCACTTCGTGGATCCAGTCCGGAAGCGTCTTGAAGACGTAGGGGAGATTCTCCGCCTCATTCATGGCGGGAATCACCACGCTCACCGGCGGTGCTATGGCCAGGTGAGAGGAGATGGGCCGGTATTTCCCGGCCGTGAACGGATCCTGGCCCGTAGTGGCCGGGCGCAGCACAGAACTCATGAGTCTGGTCCCTCTCGTCCGGTGGACCGCCCGCCCCTGGGCAGCCCGGTTCTTTGTCCGGTTCGAAAGGGGGGTTCTCACACGCGGCAGCACGGAGTGGATCTCCGGACATGCCGGGTGAGCTGGCAAATCTGGCCGGCCCCGGAAAACGGCAGCCGGTCGCGCGGCACGACTCGGTGAAAAAAGCGGTCACCGAGCACGGCACCCCCCTACCGCGCCCCGCGCCGGGCCGTCGCGGTCCCTGAGCCCTCCCCTGGAGCCGCTAACCGACAGACCGATGCGGGTGAGATGTACGACGGTATTGATGATTGAGCCTGTATGGCAAGACCTGGAACGAGTCTCACCTTTTTGTTGGTTTGACCGTTACGGATACCGTTACCGACGAATCGAGCGGATCTTGCCCACCTGTTTGAGCAGTTTGTCGGCGGGTTCGAACAGCTCCGGCCGGGACACCACGGCATTGCGCAATGCCCGCACCGGAGCGCGGCGGACCCGATGCCCGACCGCCACCGGGTGACGGCGTGTCACCCACCCTTCGGACACTTTCAGCTCGCGTGTCTTCAGGGAGTCCTTGTATTCCTTCTGGCCCCGGCCGAGATCGAGATAAGCGATGCCGTCGGCGGCGGCCGCCTCGGCCATGCGCAGGTGCAGCACCAGCCCCGGGGAGTACTTCGAGAATTCCGGGTCGTACGCCGGGAACCAGCACGCCAGCACCCGCTCGCTGCGCAGCCCGAAGTGCGCGGCGATCGGTCTGCCGCCCGCGTACAGCACGGACAGGATCCCCGCGAACGGCTCGGAGCGGGAGTGGAACAGCTGCTGCACGAGCCGGGTGATCCAGTCGTGCGCGAAGCGGTCGCTGCGCCCGGTCCTGCGGTACTGCGCGGACTTCCAGTTCATCAGGGCGCGCAGCGCGGCGGGGTCGCGCTCGTCATGGACGTAGCGCACCTCGCCCGCGTCCCGGCCGAGCTTGCGCTCCTTGGCCAGTGTGGTGCGGGTGAACTTGGGCGACTGGGCGCGCAGTTGGGCCAGATAGGCCTCGTAGCCCTGGTCGACGTCCAGCACCGGCGACGGGAAGCTGCCGGAAACCTCCGCCTCGAACGGCCGCTGGCCCCCCACCAGGTGATCGAACTCCCACACGGCGAGCCCGCAGGCCCGCAGCAGCTCATGGGCGTCGAAGACGAACCCGGGCCGGTACACCACGCCCTGGGCGTCCGAGACACCGAGGCCCACAGCCCGGCCGACGCCGGCGGCGGTTCTCTGGTACGGGAAGAACGCGGCGGGCTCGCCGCCCTCCCGGACGACGGCGATCCGCACGCCGCGTCTGCACCGGCCCACCGCGAGCGCGAACTCGGGGGACAGGAACGGGTTCGCCAGTTCGGGCGAGCCGTGCAGATGGGCCTTGGACTGCATCGCCGTCCAGGCCGCCCGGTCGGCGGCGCTCAGTTCACCGGGCCGGTACACGCTGATGTCCACGTCAGACGCCCTGTCCACTCGCGGTACGACCGCGCAGCCGCCGTACCAGAACCAGCAGGAGCACGAAGGCGCTGATCGCGGTCACGGCCACGACCCCGCCGCGCACCGACCAGCGGTGCACGGCCAGCATGCCCTGGGCCACCAGCATGTTCACGACGAGTGAACCCGCAAGCGCGGTGAGCACGCGGCCGAACGGATCCAGCCCGCGCAGCGCGGCGGCGACGGCGGCCGTGGGCGCCGCGAACAGGAAGAACAGGGTGAGCGGGCCGCGCAGGGGCGAGTCCGACTCGGTGAGCGCGAGCAGCGCGCCGCATCCCCCGACGGCCGTCGCGGCGCCCGCGAGCAGTGGCGACAGGTCCCTCCCCGGCCCTGGCCGCGCCCGCTCGGCGCCGTCGTTCGACACTTTTGAAGATGTCTTGATGCGGATGGTCTGCATTGGCGACTTTGCCCCCCGAAGCGCCGGATGCCGGGCTTCAATGTCGCGCAGCCCTCGGGGGGCAGTCAAGATGCGGGCGTTCCCCGGAGGCGAATGAGACCTCCGGGGAACCCCGTTCACATCAGGCGGTGCGGTGTCACGGCACGATCTTCAGCAGCCGGTTCGGCGAACCGGTGCCCGCGCTGGTGACCTTGCCGGTGGTCGAGCCGTTGACGAGGGCCGTGGCGACCTGGGCCGGGGTGGCCGAGGTGTGGCCCGCCAGGTAGACCGCCGCCGCGCCCGCGACGTGCGGGGTCGCCATCGACGTACCGGAGATGGTGTTCGTCGCGGTGTCGCTGGTGTACCAGCCCGCCGTGATGGAGGAGCCGGGGGCGAAGATGTCCAGGACCGAGCCGTAGTTCGAGTAGCTGGCCTTGGCGTCGGTGTTGGTGGTGGCGCCGACCGTGATCGCCGACGCGACGCGGGCCGGGGAGGACGAGGAGGCGTTGGCACTGCTGTTGCCGGCCGCGACCGCGTAGGTCACGCCGCTGGCGATGGAGTTCGCCACGGCGTTGTCCAGCGTGGTGGAGGCGCCGCCGCCGAGCGACATGTTGGCGACCGAGGGGCCCGAGTGGTTGTTGGTCACCCAGTTGACGCCCGCGATCACGCCCGCGGTGGTGCCGGAGCCGGCGTTGTCGAGCACGCGGACCGCCACGATCTTCGCCTTCTTGGCGATGCCGTAGGTCGAACCCGCGATGGTGGTGGCCACATGGGTGCCGTGGCCGTTGCCGTCGGAGGCGGTGGTGTCGCCGTCGACGGCGTCGTAGCCGTACGAGGCACGGCCGCTGATCTGGGAGTGGGTGATCCGCACGCCGGTGTCGATGACGTACGCCGTCACGCCGCTGCCCGCCGAGTCCGGGTAGGTGTAGGTGCCGGACAGCGGGAGTGAGGTCTGGTCGACGCGGTCCAGGCCCCAAGGAGCGTTGGACTGCGTGGTGTCGGTGAGCTGGACGCGCTGGTTCTGTTCCACGACGGCCACCGACGGGTCGGCGGCGAGTCTTCTGGCCTCGGCCGCGGAGAGGGTGGCGGTGTAGCCGTTCAGCGCGGCGCCGAACGTCTTGTTCACCGTGCCGCCGTACTCCTGGATCAGACTCTTGCCTTCGCTGGAGGCCGACTTGAACCCGGCGTCCTTCTTGAGGGTGACGATGTAGCTGTCCTTGACCGCCGTGGGGGAGCCGGCGGCCAGGACCTTGCCCTCGGCCGGGGCGGCGTGGGCGGGGAGGGCGGTGAGTCCGCCCACGAGGGCGGCGGTCGCCAGGCTGGTTATCGCGGCGAGCCGGAGCTTGTTGCTACGCAGTTGTGCCATTACGAGGGAGTCCTCCTCATAGGCGGCGCGCGCCGGGGTAGGGCGCGCGTCTGTGGGGGGTGCGCGCGTCGTCGCACGCACGGCCGGGGAGCGTCGCGTTCCGCCCCGGGGCTGAGTAAAGAATCAGTGGTCTACGGGCGTAGAACAAGGGAGTTGACGTTCTGTCATGCATTTGTCATGCACGCGAAATCGAGCAAGCGGTGAAAGCGCCAAGTGGAAGCTGTAAAAGGCCGAAAAGTCTTGGCATGGACACTTCCCGTCAACACGCGTAGTTGGTACCACGGTTATGGCAGAGATCCTGCTAAAGGGAGGTTCCATGAGACGTTCCCGACTTGCCGTATACGTCAGCTCACTCCTCCTCGCCATCGGCACCGCCCTCACCGGGGCAGCCACCGCTCAGGCATCCCAACTCGCCGCAACCGGCGGCTATGTGGCGCTCGGCGACTCCTACTCCTCCGGGGTCGGCGCGGGCAGCTACATCGCCGCAAGCGGCGACTGCAAGCGCAGCACGAAGGCGTATCCCGCCCTCTGGGCCGCCGCCAACTCACCCTCGTCCTTCGACTTCACCGCCTGCTCGGGCGCCCGAACGAGTGAAGTTCTCGCCGGTCAACTGGCGCCCCTCAACGCCACCACCGCCCTCGTCTCGATCAGCGTCGGTGGCAACGACGCCGGGTTCGCCGACGTCATGACGACCTGTGTGCTCCAGTCCGACAGCTCCTGCCTGTCCCGGATCGACACCGCGAGGGCGTACGTCGACTCGACGCTGCCCGGCAGGCTCGACAGCGTCTACTCGGCGATCCGCTCCAAGGCCCCGGGCGCCCGCGTGGTCGTCCTCGGCTACCCCCACTTCTACCAACTCGGCACCTCGTGCCTCGGCCTCTCCGAGACCAAGCGCAAGGCGATCAACGGCGCCGCCGACCACCTCGACACCGCCATCGCCAAGCGCGCCGCCAACCACGGCTTCACCTTCGCCGACGTCCGCACCACCTTCACCGGCCATGAGATCTGCTCCGGCAGCTCGTGGCTGCACAGCGTCAACTGGCTCAACATCGGCGACTCCTACCACCCGACCGCGGCCGGCCAGTCCGGCGGCTATCTGCCGGTGCTCAACAGCGCGGCCTGACCCTCACGGGGAGGGCGAAGCGGAACCGGAAGCGGAGACCCCGTCCGACGGGGTCTCCGTCACACAGGTCACCGAGAACGCCACCGAGTTGGACGTCGTGTGCACCGGATCGCGCACCTCGACGCTGATCTCGTTCTCGAGGTTCCCGCTGTCGTCGTTCGTCGTCACGAACGCCGTGTCCTGCTTGGTCCGGCCGCCGCCCTCCGGGAACGAGAGGGTTTTCCACCCCTGGTCCATGACCTCGCCGTCCCGCGACACCCAGCGGTAGCTCACCTCGGCCGGCAGGCTGCTCACCGTGATCGTCGCCGTGAAGGTGGGTGCCTCACCCTGGGGCGGCGGGCAGGTGCCGGTGTACTCCGTGTTCGAGCCCGTCAGCGAGACCCCCACGGACTGCGGCGGAGCGCTGGTCGTGGCGCTGCTGCTCGGGGAGCTGGGAGACCGGCTCGGCTCGCCGGTGTCGTCCGTGTCGGGGTCGCTCACCGAGGGCGAACTCAGCCCGGACGTCTCGTTCTTGGTGCCGCCACCGGCCTGGTCGTCGTCGTCACGGTTCAGCAGGGCGTACGTCAGTCCCGCGATCGCGAGTGCGAGAGCGGCGAGACCCGCGATCAGGACGACGGCGGCGCGACGGTTGCGGTTCGGGCCGGCGGCCCTGGTCGTGGCGGCCGTCCGCCCCGCCGCGGGGGCGGGCTGGGTCCACGAGGCCGGTGTGGTCGGCGGTGGTTCGGGGTGGGCGGCGACGGTCGGCGGATACACGTAGGGGGCCGGGGTCGTCGGTGCGAAGTCCGCGCGAGGCGTACCGCCGGCCCCGATGATCCGCAGATCCTGCTCGGCCTGCTCGGCCGGCAGCCGCTCGGCCGGGTCCTTGCGCAGCAGCCCCTCGATCACGGGGGTGAGCGGACCGGCCCGGTGCGGCGGCGGCAGCTCCTCGTCGACGATCGCGCGCAGGGTGCTGAGCGGGGTGCTGTGGCGGAAGGGGGAGCTGCCCTCGACCGCCGCGTACAGCAGCACGCCGAGCGACCACAGGTCCGACTCGGGGCCGGGCGTGCGGCCCAGCGCCCGCTCCGGCGCCAGGAACTCGGGCGAGCCGATGACCTCGCCGGTCATGGTCAGCGCGGAGCTGCCCTCGACCGTGGCGATGCCGAAGTCGGTGAGCACCACCCGCCCGTCGTTCGACATCAGCACGTTGGCCGGCTTCACGTCCCGGTGCAGCACCCCGGCCGCATGCGCGGCCCGCAGCGCGGACAGCACCTCGGCGCCGATGTGCGCGGCGCGCTGCGGCGGCATCGGGCCCTCGGCCTCCAGCTGATCGGCGAGGGAGACACCGCGGACCAGCTCCATGACGATCCAGGGACGGCCGCCGTCCGTGGCCACGTCGTACACCGTCACCACGTTGCGGTTGGCGACCCGGGCCGCCGCCCACGCCTCGCGCTCCAGCCGGGCGTACAACCGCTCGACCTCGGGAGTGGGCAGCCCGGCGGGCGCGCGCACCTCCTTGACGGCGACCTCGCGGTGCAGCACCTCGTCGCGGGCCCGCCACACGGTTCCCATGCCGCCCTCGCCGAGCGGAGACAGGAGGCGGTAGCGGCCCGAGATCAGACGCTCACTGCCCGGTACTTCGGACACGGCCGCCCCCTCTTCGCATCCGCGTGATTTCTCCCCAAAAGTAGCTCAGCCGAGTGCGGATGCCGCCCCCTTGAACACCAATCCGGCCCCCAGAGCCACGACGACGAGCGCCGATCCGAGCGGCGCGGTCCTGCGTATCAGAGCCGTGACCGGGCTCGCGGTCCACCGGGGGCGCCTGTCCAGCACCCGGGTGACACCGGTACCCAGCTTGACCACGGCGAAGCCCGCCGCGGTGAGAGTGAGGGCGAGCCCGACGCCGTACGCCACGACGAGCAGCAGCCCGAACCAGGCCTGCCCGAGCGCCGCCGCGCCGACGAGGACCACCACGGCGGACGGACTGGGCACGAGACCGCCGGCGAAGCCGAGGAGGATCGTGCCGCGGAGGGTGGGGGCGGTGGGGTGGGTGTGGGTGTGGCCGCCGTGGGTGTGTTCGAGGGGGTGGGGGTGGGCGTGGCTGTGATCGTGGCTGTGGTGGGGGTGAGGTTCGTCGTGTGTGTCGTGCGTGTCGTGTGTGTGGTGGGCGGTGGTGGTGTGGCTGTGGGCGCCGGCCAGGGCTGGTGTGCGCTCGGGGAGTTGCTCCTTGTGCGGGTGCGGGTGCGGGTGCGGGTGCGGGTGCGGGTGTCCGTGTCCCGGTGTGTGCGTGCGGTTGTGCCAGGCCCGGCGTACGAGGGTCGCGCCCGCCGTGGTCACCAGGAGGCCGCTCGCGATGCCCAGCCAGGCGATCACCGAGGGCGCCGCCGCGGAGCCGGCCGTGACCAGGAGGCCGAGGGCGACCACGCCGAGCGTGTGGGTGACCGTCACCGAGGCCGCCAGGGGCAGGACGTCCTTCATGCGGGCCCGGCCGCCGCGGGCGGCCGCGACGGCGGCCATCAGGGTCTTGCCGTGGCCCGGCGCCAGCGCGTGCATCGCGCCGAGGGCGACGGCGATGAGGACGGCCAGCGCGGCGAAGCCGAGGGTGAGGTCGTGCCGGGCGACCAGGGAGTCCAGGGCGCGGGTCCAGCGGTCGGCGCCGCGCGGCAGGACGGAGGCGGCGGGAGCGTCCCCGCCCTCCTCGGCCAGGGCCGGGCCGCCGGGGCGCACCCGGAGCGAGGCGGTCGAGGTGTCGGCGGGGGAGGAGAGCAACTCCTTGGGATAGCTGGTCAGTTCGCGCGACACCGACGCCTTCGGTACGTCCGACGCGGTGAGCGTCATACGGTCGCCGCGCGCGGTGATCTCCCGCCAGCCGGGGCCGGAGGAGGTGCCCGCGCTGTGGAAGCCGAGGGCCACCGTCTCGCCCTCGGGGAGCGATGCCGTCAGCCGGCACTCCACGCGGAGGGTGTCGAGCCCGGCCTGGCCGGGGCGCACGCGCGCGTGGCTGCTTCGTGCGGTGAGGGCGACCGTACGGCCGTCGACGGTGAGTTCGCTGCCCTGGGCGGCCCGCGCACAGCGCTGCCGGGCCCACTCGGTCATGCCCAGCTTCTTCAGGTCCGGCCGGGCCTGGGTCGCCGGGATCTCGGCGAGGTCCTCGACGTGGTGCACGCGCAGCTCGCCGGGGGCGGCGACGAGACCGTCGTAGTGGTTGACGGTGAAGTTGCCGAGAGGGTGCGCACTCGCGGAGGCGGCGGGGAGGAGCGCGAGCGCCGCGGCAGCCGTAAGGACGGCCGCCCCGGAGGCGAACAGACGGCGACAGGGCTTCACTTGGCCGCCTCCAGTGCCTTACGGGCCTCGCGGGCGCCGAGGGGGGAGAAGCCGGCGTTGAGCTTCAGCGCCGCCCTCAGGTGAGTGCGGGCGTCCTCCTCGTGGCCCGTGGCGCGCTCGATCATGCCCCGGTGGTAGAGGAACGCGGCGTTGCGGTAGCCGGTGGCCGTGGCCCGGCGGGCGTACGGCAGGGCTTCCTCGTCGCGGCCGTTCCTGTGCAGGGCCCAGGCGAGGGCGTCCGCCGTGTGCACGGTGTGGCGGCGGGCCCATTCGGCGCGGGCCGCGCGCAGGGACTCGGCCTTGTCGCCGTGATCGGCGGCGGCGAGCGCGGTGTCGAGGTCGGCGTTGACCTTGTTGGCGCGGGCGAGGGCCGTCCAGGCGTCGACGAGGGTGTACTGGTCGCGGGCCTTCGCCGCGTCGCCCTCGGCGCCGCGGTCCTCGTACAGCTCGCCGAGTTCGACCAGCGGGCCGGGCAGCGGGTAGCGGGAGACGACGGCCTCCATGTTCCTGATCGCGGTGGCCCGGTCGCCGCTCGCGGCCTGGGCGCGGGCGCGGCCCTCCAGGGCCGGGAGGTAGTTCTCGTCGGCGGCGAGGGCGCGTGCGTAGTGGAGCAGGGCCGTCTTGTAGTCGCCCTGGTTCCAGGCGAGTTGGCCGAGCGCGGTGGACACGTACGCAACGTCTCCCGGGGCGGTGGCGGAGGCGAGGGCCTGCTCCAGCACCCGCCGGGCGGTGCTCACGTCACCGCGCAGTTCACGCACGTACGCGTACCGCGTGAAGACGGGAATGCCCGGTCGCCGTGCGTCCGCGAGGTCGGCGGCCTTCGACGCGTCGTCGTAGCGTCCGAGTTCGACGAGGGCGTCGATACGGGAGGACAGGGCGCGTTCGCTGTAGGGGTTCTGTTTCAGGGCCTGGTCGGCGTAGGTCAGGGCGTCCGCGAAGTCGTGCCGGGCCGCGGCGAGGGCTGCGCGGCCGGCGAGGGCCTGGTCGTTGTCCGGCTCCAGGTCGAGGGAGCGCTTCAGGGCCTGTTCGGCCTGCGGGTAGCGCGAGGGATCGCCCTTGGTCCGGGCCTGCTCGACGTAGGCGAGGCCGAGGGTCGACCAGCCGCCGAAGTCCCGTGGCTGGCCGCGGAGATGGGCTTGCAGCGCGGTGATGCTCGCGTCCAGATCACCGCGGGAGAGCAAGGCCGGCGACACGGCACCGCCCGAGGACGCGACCGCCGTCCCCCCACCGTCCCGCGCGGCTCCGACGGCGACGGCCCCGGCGGTCAGCGCGACGGCCAACAGCGCCGCACACCCCGCAAGTTGAGCCCTCCGCCACCGCCGCCCGGCCACCGAGACCCGCCGCACGGCGGCGACGCGGGGATCGTCGGCCACCGGTTCGCAGGCGCCGGAGGGAACACCATCGGCTTGCGGTCGCTCGGCTGACGGGTCGATGCCCGGGAGAACATCGGCGTCGGTCTCCAACACAGCAGCTCGGATTGCCTTCGGCATGGACCTGACGTCGGAGGCGCCGACGCGGGTGTCCCCGGGGCCCGGCTGTCCTCCGGCCACGGAGCCCTCCGGGCCGGCTTCGGCTCGGGGAACGGAGTCGGCCGCCGGAGCACCGCCGACCCCCGGCTCGCCAGCACTCAGCGCGGTTTCGCGCCCCTGCTCGGCATTCTCACGCAAGGCGTGTGCCTCCGCCAGGGCGGCGCCCGGCACGGTTGCGCCTTCCGGCCCGTCCGCCCGGGTTACGACTCCTGGCCCTCGCCCGGTGGCCTGTGGTGCGGCTTGTGGCTGTCGCTCGGTGGCCTGTGGTGCGGCTTGGGGCTGTCGCCCGGTGGCCTGCGCCGCGGCTTGTGGCCCCCGCCCAGCCGCCCCCGGCGCGGCTCCTGGCCGGTGCCTGGCCCGCTCGGGCGCCGCCCCGGTGTCAGGCACGCCCCCGGTGTCAGGCACGTCCCCGGTGTCAGGCACGTTCCCTGCGTCAGCCCCGCTGCCAGTGTCACCCCCACCCCCGGCGTCCGGCGCAGCCCCGCCCCCACCCCCGGCCCCCGGCGCAGCCCCACCCCCACCCCTCAGCGGTGGCCCGGCCTCGCGGTCCGATGTCGTGGGCGGACGTTCGTCGTGCTCGTCCTCCGGGACGCTGTCGTTCGTACGCGGCGCCATGCCCTCTCCTCGATCCCTCGATCGGCCTGCTGTGTGCGGAAGTTGTCGCGGCGTGCGGCGCGGCCCGCGCCGTGGGGGAAGGTGGGTGCGGGCCGCGCCAGTCAGGGTGGGACCCGGCCTAGGGCCTGTCCGGCGGATCATGCCGCAGACGCGGGGTCTGGCACGCCCATCTGCGGCGTTGTCGTCGCTCGCCGACGCTCCGCGTCGACTCCCTCCTCCGCCTTGCAGCTGGACGCACCAGACCCCTCTCACCGGCACTGATGAGGCGCCGCCGATTTCCTGCGACCTGATCCGCCGGACAGGCCCTAGTAGGCCTGGTCCCGCATCCGGCGCCACCACGTCAGGCCGGCGCCGATCAGCAGGATTCCGGCCGCGCCCGCGCCCGCCGAGGCGGCGATCAGCGTGGTGTCGTCCTGGCCGGCGCCCGAGCCGGCCGGTGTCAGGGCGTCGCCGATCTGGCTGCGGACGTCGTTGCCCTCGGTCGTGCCCTTGGCGAGCGGACCCCGCGAGCCCTCCGTCGGCAGTGCGACGTACGGGAAGGCGTGCTCGAAGTCCTTGTCGTTCTTGTCGACCGCGTCGCCCAAGTCGTTCTTCGCGCCGAGCAGTTCACCCTCGACGACCTGGAGCGAGGCGTCGATCACGTCGTCGGTCAGCCGGCGCCCGTTCGGGAAGCCCGCGTTGTCGCCGTCGAGGACGCCGAGGCGCTTGGGTTCGGCCACCGGCTTGATCGACGTGTTCAGACGCAGTTCCTCGGCCGGCCGTACCTCCGGCGGCTGGTTGAGACCCTCGACGCCCTTCAGGAAGACGTCGACGAGGTCGTTGCGCGGCTCGTCGGGCGCGGGAATCTTGTAGATGCCCTCGATGAGCTTCGGCAGCTCCGGATTGGTGACGTTCTGAAGGAACTGCGCGTCGTCCCACGGCGCGGACGCGTTGAACTTGTCCTTGTCCTTCAGCGGGTTGACCACCTCGTTGACCAACGGGCTGCCCAGACGCGAGACCTGCGAGTAGTACCCCTGCGCGTTCTTGCGCTGCGTGGTCGACCAGATACCGACGATCGGCTGCTCGTGCGACTCGGTGATCATGTCCGTCGGGACCTGAAGGGCGATCGAGTTGACGTTGTAGCCCTTGAGCGTGTCGTTGCCGACCTCGGTGAGGTTCCCGCCGTACAGCAGGTCGAAGACGCGCAGGTCCAGGAAGAACGGGTCGTCGGCCTGCCCGGCGAAGGTCTGGGCGCCGCTGGTGAGCTTGTGGACCGCCTGCGCGCGCAGCGTGGCGTAGTCCGGCATCGACGCCTTGCCGACGTTCGACGGCGCCACCGGCACGTCGTCGGCGAGCTTCGTCTTCGACTGCACCTTCTGCTCGTGCAGCTTGATCAGCTCGATGTCGTACGTCTGCGTGATGTTGAGGTCCGGGTCGTCGAGGCTGGTGACCGGGCCCGTGTTGTAGAGGAACGTCTTGTCGTTCTTCGTCTGCGTCTCGAACGTGTACCGGAACAGCAGCTCGCCCTGCGCGTCGCCGTTGTTGTCGATGTGCAGGTCGTACTGCGCGTCCTCGGCGAAGGGGAAGAAGTTCGGTCCGCCGGCCGGCTCCTCGAACGGGATCCAGTTCGCGACGATCGTCGTCGAGTCGGGCTTGTCCGGGCTGACGAACGCGTACACGTCCGTGTTGTCGTACTGCGGGGTCCCCGAGATCAGCGGGGCCTCTCGGTGGCTGGAGGCGGAGGCCGCCCCCGGTTCCAGCGTGGCGACGCCGGCGGCTGCGAGACCGCCGGCGGCCAGCGCACCACATACGAGGGTCACAAGGCTCCTGCGCCCCGCACCGCTCCTGGAGTTAGGTGTCATGCCGTCCGTCCTCAGTGCCAACTTGCCTGACGACCGGGGATTCGGAGCGGGGGCGGAGGAGGATTGGTCGAATCTGAAAACTCTTTTTCCTCGCCTTTCCTCGTCGCTCGACCCGCGTTTTCGGCTCCTGGATCCGTAACCCCATCCGGAGGTGGGTTCGTTGCGAATGCCTGGTGGGACCGGACGCGCCGCGTGCGGCATGCAAAGAGGGGGATACGCGGTGGAGGCGGACGAGCTTCTGGTGCTCGTGGCAGGCGGTGACCAGAAGGCATTCGAGGAGCTGTACCGGCTCGTGTCCGGGCCCGTGTTCGGGCTCGTCAGACGGGTCGTACGGGATCCGGCGCAGTCGGAGGAGGTGGCGCAGGAGGTGCTGCTCGAACTCTGGCGTTCCGCGGCGCGCTACGACCCCGGGCGGGGCAGTGCCCTCTCCTGGGTCCTCACTCTCGCCCACCGCCGGGCCGTCGACCGGGTGCGCAGCGCCCGCGCGGCCGGCGAGCGCGAGCAGCGCGAGGCCCGCCGCTCCCACCACCCCGCCTTCGACCAGGTCACCGAAGAGGTCGAGGCGGGCCTCGAACGCGAGTGGGTACGCCGTTGCCTGGACCGGCTCACCACCCTCCAGCGGCAGTCGGTCACCCTCGCCTACTACGAGGGCTACACGTACCGTGAAGTGGCCGAGCGGCTCTCGCTGCCGCTGGGCACCGTCAAGACCCGCATGCGCGACGGACTCACCCGGCTGCGCGAGTGCCTGGGAGGTGCCGCATGAGCCTGCGCGACCGCCTGCTGCGCCGCGAGGACCTCCACTCCCTGGCCGCGCCCTACGCCCTCGACGCCCTGGAGCCCGCGGAACGAGTCCGCTTCGAGCGGCACCTCAAGGACTGCGAGGTCTGCGCCGCCGAGGTGCGGGCCCTGTCCGAGGACGCCGCCAAGCTCGCCTGGTCCACGGCCGCCCCGGCGCCGCCGGCGCTGCGCGACCGGGTCCTGGCCGCCGTCCGCACGACTCCGCAGGAACCCGCCCCGCAGGCACCGGCCCCGCGGGGACCGGCACGCGCGCGTACGCCGCAACTGCCGCCGCATGTGTGGGGTACGCAGCCACCGCCGGGCCGCTCCCATGCGCCCCGGTCGCGCCCCCTGTTCGTGCCGTTCGCCACCGCCACGGCCGCCGCGGCTCTCGTGGTCGCGTCCCTGTTCGCCGTCCAGGCCGGCCAGACGCAGGACAAGTTGGACGCCCAGCGGGCCCAGGCACGTGAGATCGCCCACGTTCTCGCAGCTCCCGATGCCCGTGCGACGACCGGACAGGACGCACAGGGCCGAAGTATCGGCGTGATCGCCTCCGCGTCGGAGGGGAGCGCGGTGGTCACCCTGAGCGGTTACGACGGCCTGCCGAGCGACCGCGTACGCCAACTCTGGCTCATGCGCCCCGATGCGCAACCGCGCTCCCTGGGGCTCTTCGACGACGACACGCCCTTGGTCACATCCGGCCTGGACAAAGCGGCCACGTCACTCGCTGTGACGGTCGAGCCCGACGGGGGCTCGCCGCAGCCCACTACCCAGCCGGTTGTCCAACTCGCCCTGAAATCGGTCGGATTCGGAGAGTGACCGTGAAAGAGTCATCAACCCCCTTATGGGGAAGGTTAATCCTGTGACCGCGATACACGAGTGCCCCAAGGGGGCGATAGGGTTACTCTGCCCGGGCCGGGTGGACTCGTACGGGTGGGGAGTGACATGGAGCAGATAACAGTGAGCAGCAGGGCGAGGGTCCCTGCGATCACCTGCGGGAGCAACGCGACCAGTTCGCGTCTCGACCGCCATCTTTCAGTGCTGGCGGGTCCTGCCGTCCCGCAGCGGGAGACGGCGGAGGCGACGTCGCTGATGCGTGAGCTGACCGCGCGTGAACCCGCACAGGGCCGCAGCGCCAGGGGCGCGCGAGTGAGGCGACTCTCGCTCTTCGCACCACTGCGCCGGCTGAGCCGTTCGCTGTTCGGCGGGCGCTGAGCGACACCGGCGTACCCCAGGGCCCTCCTGGGAGCCCTCGCTCGGGTCGCCACACCGTCCCGGCGCGGCGCCGCGATCCCGCCATCCGTCATCCCCGCGGCTCGCAGCGACGCACCGGAGTGGTTCCCCGGGCGCGGGCGCATTCCCCATCCGCCCGCACCCCCTCTCGACATCGGCCCGCCCCCACCCGGCGTGCCCCACACGCAACGGGCGTTGCCCGGCCTACCGGCGCCCCCTCACCGCTCGCCGTGCGCGTACCGGTGGACGGCCGCCGGTACGAACACCGCGAGCAGTACGGCGCACCAGGCCAGCGACCCGGCGACGGGATGCGCCACCGGCCAGGCGGCCCCCTCCGGCACGGGGGCATTGCCGAACAGATCCCGCAGGGCCGTGGTCACCGCGCTGATCGGATTCCACTCGGCGACCGTGCGCAGCCAGCCCGGCAGCCCCTCGGCCGGGATGTACGCGTTGGACAGCAGCGGCAGCAGGAAGGTCGCGCCGCCCAGCTGACCGGCCGCCTCCTCGTTCCGGGTGAGCAGGCCGAGGAAGATCCCGGCCCACGTGGTCGCGAACCGGAACAGCAGTAACAGGCCGAAGGCCCCCGCCGCTTCCAGCGCGCTCCCTTCGATCCGCCAGCCCACCGCGAGCCCGACCAGCAGGAAGGGCACCGTCCCGGCCGCCGTGACCACCAGGTCCGCTGTCGCCTGCCCCAGCGGCACGGCCGCCCGGCTCATCGGCAGGGTGCGGAAGCGGTCCATCACGCCCCGGTGGGTGTCCCCGGCCGCCTGGAACATCCCGGTCATGATCCCGTTCGCGGCGGTCGCCACCAGCAGGCCCGGCACCAGGAACGAGCGGTACTCCTCGCCCGGCATGGCGAGCGCGCTGCCGAAGACGTAGCCGAAGAACAGCAGCATGCTGACCGGCATGATCTGGGTCAGGATCAGCAGCCCCGGGTTGTTCCGCATCCGCCGCAGCTGGCGGCCCAGCATCGCGGTCCCGTCGTACGCCAGTGTGGTCACGCGGCACGCTCCTTGTGGTCGGCGGTGAGCTGGAGGAACACGTCGTCGAGGGTCGGCGGACGCAGGCTCGCGTCGAGCAGCGGCACGCCCGCCGCGTCCAGTTCGCGCACCAGACGGGGAAGCGTGAGCGTCGAGTCCCTGGTCATCGCGCCGACCGCGTTCCGGTCGTGGTCGAACGAGGGCTGGGCGCCGGTGAGTTGATCCAGGACGCCCGCCGCCCGCACCATCACGTCCGCGTCCGCCACGACGACCTCGACATGCGTCCCGATGAGCGCCTTGAGCTCGGCGGGCGAGCCCGTGTGCGCGACCCGGCCCCGCTCCACCAGGGCGATGTCGTCGGCGAGTTGATCGGCCTCCTCCAGGTACTGCGTGGTCAGCAGCACGGTCGTACCGTCCGCCGTGAGGTCGCGTACGGCGGCCCAGATCAGGTTCCGGCTGGCCGGGTCGAGTCCGGTGGTGGGCTCGTCGAGGAACAGCACCTCGGGGCGGCGGATCAGGCTCGCCGCCAGGTCCAGCCGGCGGCGCATCCCGCCCGAGTAGGTGGACGCGGGCCGGTCGGCGGCCTCGGCGAGGCCGAAGCGGTCGAGCAGCTCGCCGGCCCGTTCGGCGGGCCCCCGCACCCGGTGCAGCCGGGCGAACAGCCGCAGGTTCTCGCGCCCGGTGAGGTCCCCGTCGACCGAGGCGTACTGCCCGGTCACGCCGATCCTGCGCCGTACGGCCGCCGCCTCCCGGACGAGGTCGTGCCCCGCGATCCGCGCGGAGCCCGCGTCGGGCCGCAGCAGCGTGGTGAGCAGTCGTACGGCGGTGGTCTTGCCCGCCCCGTTCGGCCCGAGGATTCCGCAGACGGTGCCCTGCGCCACCGCGAGATCCAGCCCGCGCAGGGCGTGGACGGCACCGAACCGCTTCTCCAGACCTTCACTAAGTACAGCGTACGTAGAAGTCATGGACCGACCATAGCGCACTACGTACGGTGTACGTAACTAGGATGGTGGCCGAGGTGATGATCGATGGCGGGCCGAGCGGCCGTACCCGAAGTGATCTGGGCCCGTCCCGAGCGGACGGGCCGGGGGCCGAAACCGGCGTTCACGCGCGCGGACGTCGCGGCGGCGGCCGTGCGCATCGCGGACGCGCAGGGGCTGGACGGCGTCTCCATGCGCCACGTCGCGGCCGAGCTGGGCTGCGGGACGATGTCGCTGTACAACTACGTCCCGCGCAAGGAGGACCTGTACGAGCTGATGGTGGACGCGATCAGCGGTGAGCACGAGCTGTGGGAGCCGACGGGGGACTGGCGTGCCGACATACTCCGGGTGGCGCACCAGACCCGGGGGCTCATGCACCGGCATCCCTGGATGCCGCGGCTGATGTCACCGGTGTACGGCTTCAGCCCCAACGCGCTGCGGTATCTGGAGCACTGCATGGCCTGTATGGACCCGTTCGACGCGCCTTACGGCACCAAGATGGAGCTGCTGGGGATGCTCAACGGGTGCGTGACCGCGTACGTCTCGACCGAGCTGTCCACGGCCGAGCGGGTGCGGTCGCTGCCCTGGACGCAGGAGCAGGAGAACGCGGTGCGGGTCGCTTACTTGGGGAGTCAGGTGGCCTCCGGGGCGTATCCGCGGCTGGCGGCGGCGTTCACGGAGGATGCGGGGCCGATCGACATGGAGGCGGTGTTCAACCGGATGCTGGACCGCGTACTGGACGGCTTCGAGCCCAAGCGTTAGATCAAGGCGAACTGGCCTTCCGGGCCCTCCTCGTGGTGGTCGAGGACGGACGCCGGCCTGCGCGCCGCCTCCGGGACCGGAAGGACGCCCGCCGTGCGCAACTCGTCCGCCGTGATGGTGGCCGTCAACTCCTCCTGAACCGGCTCCAGTTCCGCCAGCAGCGCGAGCACGGTGATCAGCTCCAGCAGCTCCGACGTCCACGACTGCGGCCAGGTTGCCGGGCGGATCGCGGACAGGGTGCCCGGTTCGGCCTCGGCGGTGCGGGTGGCCAGCCACTGTTCCAGTACGCGCGCGCCGCCCACCTCGAAGTCCCAGGCCTGCGGCGGTACCGGGGAGATACGCCCGTCGTCCAGGTGCAGGGTCTCCTCGTCGCGGTCGTAGTGCGGGGCGAGCGGGCGGGAGGGCAGCGGGGCGCGGACGTACGGGCGGCGCCCGCCGGGGAGCTTCGGGCGGTGGCCGTCGCGGCGCATCAGCCACAGCATGCGGTGGCCGGACTCGACGCCCCGGGCCCAGAGTCCGGGGTCATCGGTGAGGGGGACGGAGAGGTCGGGACGTACGGTCGCCACCGTCCAGGCGAGGACGTCCACCGGCTCGGGGGAGTGGCCGAGCCGGGTGCCCAGGTGCTCCAGCAGGCCGGGGGCGAGGTTCGGTTCCGTGCCGCCGGGGCGGCGGTAGAGGGGGCGGACGCGGCCCGGGCGCAGGAGCGGGAGCAGGGAGGTCGCGAGCAGGCGCGGGCCGGAGGAGTCGGGTGTCTCCGTGACGAAGATCTGGTGCTCGTCCGCCACCCGCCACAGCTCGGGCCGGGCCGCGTCGATCAGCCGGTGGTCGGGGATCAGCCACTGCTCGTCGAAGGGGGCGTACAGCACGCGCACCGGCTCCGGGCAGGGGCCCGAGGCGCGCACCAGCTTCTCCGTGCCGCTGGACTGGCCGGGCAGCTGGCCGACCGCCGAGTGCAGCGTGCGCGAGCGCGTCGGCTCGAACAGGGCCTCCCGGTCCGGGACTTCGGCCTTCACCAGGGTGTCCCAGCGGGCTTTGAGGGAGGCCGGATCGGGGCCCGTCGGCCACCCCCGGCCGAGCCGCGGCGGTGCGACGGTCCACGGCATGAGGTCCGCCAGCAGCGGAGCGTCGTCGTGCGTCACGCTGGGCATCGTACGACGGAGTACCGACACGCGGGTCAGGTGGCGTCGAGGGTCACCGTGAAGGAGAAGCGGTCGCCCCGGTAGTGGATGACGGCCACGTCCAGGGGGCGCCCGTCGGTGTCGTAGGTGACCCCCATGTAGTGCAGGATCGGGCTGAGCAGCGGGACTTGGAGCAGCCGCGCCGTCTCCGGGTCGGCCAGGCGGGCCTGAACGGTGTCCGTGATGCGGCTGATGTCCGCCCGGACTATGTCCCGGAGCACCTTGGTCATCGGCCAGCGGACCAGGTCGTCGAGGTCGAGGCGCGCGGCCAGTTCGGGACGGACGTAGTTGCGGGCGTGGTTGGTCGGCTCGCCGGTCTTCTCGTCCGCGCGCAGCCGGTGGTACGTCGCCACCTCGTCGAGGTCCGGGAAGTACTCGGCGAGTTCGGCCGGCACGGACGCCTTGCCGTGGTCGAGCAGTTCGGTCGTCATGCCGGACTGCTGGGCCACGATCGCGTCGACCGAGCCGAGCAGCCGCACGGGGGCGCCCCGGCGGGCGTCCGGCTCGATGAAGGTGCCGCGTCGGCGGTGGCGGGTGATCAGGCCCTCCTCCTCCAGCTCCTTCAGCGCCTGCCGCATGGTCAGCACGCTCACCCCGTAGTGCCCCGCGAGCCGCTCCTCGGTGGGCAGGCGCAGCGGGTCCTGGGGCGAGCGGCCGAGTATCGAGGCGCGCAGCGACTGCGACACCTGGTACCAGAGCGGCAGCTTGCGGTTCAGGACGATCGAGTCCGGGGCGAAGGAGGTCACGGGCCATCCGTACCGGTAGGGAATCTTCAGGGCAAGGGGGGCGGATCTTCTTCGGCGCGAGGGGCGGATCCTCAGTGCGAGGGGCGGAAGTGCCGCTCCAGGCCCTGCCACACGTCGTCGTAGCGCTGTTGCAGCTGCTCCGAGCGTGCCGCCTGCGAGGTCAGCGTCAGCGGCCAGCGGGTCTCGAACATGAAGGCCAGCCCGTCGTCGATCTTCTGCGGCCTCAGCTCGGCGGTGCTCGCCCGGTCGAACGTCTCCCGGTCCGGTCCGTGCGCCGACATCATGTTGTGCAGCGAACCGCCGCCCGCCACGAAGCCCCCCGGCCCGGAGGCCTTCGCGTCGTAGGCGCCCTCGACGAGCCCCATGTACTCGCTCATCACGTTCCGGTGGAAGTACGGCGGCCGGAAGGTGTCCTCGCCCACCAGCCAGCGCGGCGCGAACACGACGAAGTCGACGCCGGCCAGACCCGGGGTGTCGCTCGGCGAGGTCAGCACCGTGAAGATCGACGGGTCCGGGTGGTCGTACGAGATGGTCCCGAGCACATTGAAACGGCGCAGGTCGTAGCTGTACGGCACATGGTTGCCGTGCCAGGCGACGACATCGAGGGGTGAGTGGTCGTAGCCGGCCGTCCAGAGGTGGCCGCAGAACTTGTTCACCACCTCCACCGGGCCCTCGACGTCCTCGTACGCGGCGACCGGCGCCCGGAAGTCGCGGGCGCCCGCCAGTCCGTTGGCGCCGATCGGGCCGAGCTCGGGGAGGCGGAAGGGTGCCCCATAGTTCTCGCACACATAACCGCGGGCCGAGGCATCCAGCAGCTCCACACGGAAGCGCACCCCACGCGGAATCAGCGCCACCTGTCCCGGCTCCACATGCAGCAGCCCGAACTCCGTGCGCAGCAGCAGTCCGCCGCGCTCCGGCACGATCAGCAGCTCGCCGTCGGCATCGCTGAAGACGCGGTCCATCGAGGAGTCGGCGTGGTACAGGTGCACGGCCATGCCCGTGCGCTGGGTGACATCGCCGTTGCCGCCTAGGGTCCACAGGCCGGACAGGAAGTCGGTCCCCGGCGCGGGCCGCGGAAGGGGGTCCCAGCGCAGGCGGTTCGGGTCGGGCACCGTCTCGGTGAAGGGGGCCGTACGGATCGAGCCGTTGTCCGCGCGGGTGAACGCCGGGTGGGCGGCCGACGGGCGGATCCGGTACAGCCAGGAGCGGCGGTTGTGCGCCCGGGGTTCGGTGAAGGCCGTACCGCTGAGCTGTTCCGCGTACAGCCCGAGGGGGGCGCGCTGCGGCGAGTTGCGGCCCTCGGGCAGGGCGCCCGGCACCGCCTGAGAGCTGTGCTCGTTGCCGAAACCGGAGAGGTAGGTCAGCCCCTCCGCGGTCTTCCGCGAGTCCCCGCTCATGATCGCTCCCTTGCGGTCTGATTCCTATGCAACACCGTAGGATTGCGGATTCGCGCGCGCAAGAGGACCACGGGACCTCCTCACGGAGGACGACGGGAGGCGCCGGAACCAGACTCCAGGGGGATACGAGGGGTCGGACCTTTGTTCTACGCTCCTGGTCATGTCGTGGACGCGGGGTCTTCTTGCCGCGCTCGCGGTCTGTGTCCTGCTGCTGACCGGATCCGCGAGCTGTGGCTCCGGTGACGCTCAGGGGCGGGGGAGTGAAACGAACGGGGCCTCGCCCTCACCGGTGGGCAAGGTCCTCGACAGCACGGACGAGGAGGGGCGCCACCTCCGCGAGGTCAAGGAGAAGCACGCGCCCGAGGTCGGCATCGAGGTGCAGCCCGGCAGCGAAAGCGGCTGGAACGTCCGGCTGACCGTCCGCAACTTCCGCTTCTCGCCCGCCGGTACGAAGCCGAAGGCCGTGGCCGGCCGCGGCATCGCCCGCCTCTTCGTGAACGATCGGCCGATCACCAGCCTGCGCACCTCCGAGTACCGCCTCTCGGCCAGATACGTCCCGCACGGCACGCACCATGTCACCGCGCGCCTGTACGCCGACGACGGCACGGTGTGGGCCGTCGACGGCGAGCCGGTCGAGAGCACGGCGGACATCACGGCCTCGGTGGCGGAGTCGGCCCCGGAGGCGACGCCGTGAGCGCGGACCCCGAGATGAGTGCAAGTGACGCCCGAGTGCGTACCGAGGGCCGAGGTTCCCCGGACCTCGGCGGAAAGGCATCATGAAGCCCGTGCCTCAAGCGACATCGCTCCGTCGTGCGCCCATACAGCGGCGCAGCGCCGAACGGTTGACCAGGATCCTCGACGCCTGCGCCGACCTCCTCGACGAGGTCGGCTACGACGAGCTGAGCACCCGGGCCGTCGCCCAGCGCGCCGGCGTCCCGATCGGCTCGGTCTACCGCTTCTTCGGCAACAAGCGCGCGATGGCCGACGCCCTCGCGCAGCGCAACCTGGAGCGCTACACCGAGCGCGTCACCGAGCGCCTCGAGCAGCGCGGTGACGGGGACTGGCGCGCGGCGATGGACGCCGTGCTCGACGAGTACCTCGCCATGAAGCGCACCGCGCCCGGCTTCTCCCTCGTCGACTTCGGCAACCAGATCCCGGTCGGCGCCCGCCACGCGGAACCCAACCACCGCGTCGCCGACCTCCTCACCGACCTCCTCTCCGGCTATCTCCGCCGCGCCCCGGACGAGGATCTGCGCCGCACCTTCCTCGTCGCCGTGGAGACCGCGGACACCCTCGTCCACCTCGCCTTCCGGGTGGCTCCGGAGGGAGACGAGAAGATCATCGAGGAGACGCGGGAGCTGCTGAGGGCTTATCTGGCGCGGGTCATGGACTGACACCTCTGTGTTCCGTGACTCTCGCGTCCGGGCATACCGCTCGGTATGCTAGACGCCGAGTCCGCGCGTCACCGTCGCCGCCACCCACCGGGAGAACCCGTGTCCCGCACCGCCCTCCGTATCTGCCCCCTGTGCGAGGCCACCTGCGGCCTGACACTCACCATCGAGGGGACCCGGGTGACCGGCGCCCGCGGTGATCACGACGACGTGTTCAGTCGCGGGTTCATCTGTCCCAAGGGCGCCTCCTTCGGGGCCGTCGACGGCGATCCAGACCGGCTGCGCGCCCCCCTCGTGCGCAGGGACGGGGAGTTGCGGGAGGCGACCTGGGAGGAGGCGTTCGACGCGGTGGCCGCCGGGATCCGGCCCGTCGTCGAGCGGTACGGGCCGCACTCCGTCGGCGTCGTCCTCGGCAACCCGAACGTGCACACCATGGCCGGCGCCCTCTACCCGATGGTGCTCGTCTCCGGGCTCGGCACCCGCAGCCTCTTCACCGCGTCCACGGTCGACCAGATGCCCAAACACGTCTCCAGCGGACTGCTCTACGGCGACGCCCTCGCGATCCCCGTACCGGACCTCGACCACACCGACCACCTGCTGCTCATCGGCGCCAACCCCCTTGAATCCAACGGGAGTCTGTGCACCGCGCCGGACTTCCCCGGCAAGCTCAAGGCGCTCAAGGCCCGCGGCGGAACCCTCACCGTCATCGACCCCCGCCGCACCCGCACCGCGAAACTCGCCGACCGGCACCTCGCGATCCGGCCCGGCACGGACGCCCTGCTGCTCGCCGCGATGGCGCATGTCCTCTTCGAGGAAGACCTCGTCGATCTCGGTGCGTTGGCGCCGCATGTGCAGGGCCTCGACGAACTCAGGGCCGCAGTAGGGGACTTCACTCCCGAGGCCGTGGCCGACGCCTGCGATGTGGACGCCGCGACGACCCGCACCCTCGCCCGCGAACTCGCCGCCGCCCCCACCGCCGCCGTATACGGACGCATCGGCAGTTGCACGGTTCCCCACGGCACCCTGGCCAGCTGGCTCGTCGACATCCTCACCATCCTCACCGGCAACCTCGACCGCCCCGGCGGCGCCCTCTTCCCGCAGGCGGCCACCGGCAAGACGCCCCGCCCCGCCGGACCCGGCCTCGGCTTCGCGCTCGGGCGCTGGCACTCCCGGGTGAGTCGACACCCGGAGGCGAAAGGGGAGTTGCCGCTCTCCGCCCTCGCCGAGGAGATCGACACCGCGACCGAGGAGGGCGAGCCGGTCCGGGCGCTCATCGCCGTCGCCGCCAACCCCGTCCTGTCCGCGCCCGACGGCGACCGGCTCGACAAGGCCCTCGACTCGCTCGACTTCATGGTCAGCGTCGACCCCTACCTGAACGAGACCTCGCGCCACGCCCACGTCGTCCTGCCCCCGCCGCCGCCCGCACAGAGCCCGCACCACGACTTCGTCTTCAACACCCTCGCCGTCCGCAACCAGGTCCGCTACACCCGCCCCGCCGTACCCCTGGAGCCGGGCAGGATGGCCGAGACCGAGATCCTCGCCCGGCTGACCCTGGCCGCGACCGGCATGCACGGCGCCGACCCGGCCGCCGTCGACGCGCTGGTGATCGACCAGACCCTCGGCAAGTCGGTGCGGGAGCCCAACTCCCCGGTCCACGGCCGCGACCCGGGCGAGCTCTCCGCACAGCTCACGGGCGAGAACGGCCCCGAGCGGCGGCTCGACATGACGCTGCGCCTCGGCCCCTACGGCGACGGTTTCGGCGTACGACCGGACGGGCTGAACCTGGAGAAACTGCTGGCGCATCCGCACGGGATCGACCTCGGACCGCTGCGCTCGCGCCTGCCGCAGCCGCTGAAGACCGGCAGCGGGAAGGTCGAGTTGCTGCCGCTGCCGATCGCCGAGGACCTGCCCCGGCTCAGGAGGGCCCTGGCCGACAGCCCCGCCGCGCTCGTCCTGGTCGGCCGCCGCCATCTGCGCTCCAACAACAGCTGGATGCACAACGTGCCCGCCCTGACCGGCGGCACCAACCGCTGCACCCTGCACATCCACCCCGACGACGCCGAACGGCTGGGGGTACGGGACGGCGCGAGCGTGCGCGTGAAGGGTGCCGGGGGAGAGGTGACCGCCCCCGCCGAGATCACCGACGGCGTGCGCCGGGGCGTGGTCAGCCTGCCGCACGGCTGGGGCCACAACCGGCCCGGCACCCGGCTCGGCCACGCCTCCGCGGATCCGGGAGTCAACGTCAACCAGCTTCTCGACGGCAGCCTCCTCGACCCGCTCTCGGGCAACGCGGTCCTCAACGGCGTGCCCGTGGAACTGACCGCGGCAGGCTGAAATCGCACCCCCCGTGAGCAGTGCAAAGCCGTGACCAGGAATTTTGCGCTTATTGCTCGCATGTCAATGTCTTGTTAACGCCAGACGACGGGACCTAACGTCCAACCCACCGCCGACCCCCAGGTGGGATGTTCAAGGGCGAACGTTAGGTATCCATACATGCTGACCATCCTCGGCTTCGCGATGATCGCGACCTTCCTGGTCCTGATCATGATGAAGAAGATGTCGCCGATCGCGGCGCTCGTGCTGATCCCGGCACTGTTCTGCGTCTTCGTCGGGAAGGGCGCCAAGCTCGGTGACTACGTCATCGACGGCGTCACCAGCCTCGCCCCCACCGCGGCGATGCTCATGTTCGCGATCGTCTACTTCGGTGTGATGATCGATGTCGGCCTCTTCGACCCGATCGTGCGCGGGATCCTGAAGTTCTGCAAGGCCGACCCGATGCGGATCGTGGTCGGCACCGCGGTCCTCGCCGCGATCGTCTCGCTGGACGGCGACGGCTCGACCACCTTCATGATCACGGTCTCGGCGATGTACCCGCTGTACAAGCGCCTGAAGATGAGCCTGGTCGTGATGACCGGTGTCGCCGCCATGGCCAACGGCGTGATGAACACCCTGCCGTGGGGCGGCCCGACCGCCCGCGCCGCCACCGCGCTGAAGCTGGACGCCAGCGACATCTTCGTCCCGATGATCCCGGCCCTCGCCGTCGGCCTCCTCGGCGTCTTCGTCCTCTCGTACGTGCTAGGCATGCGCGAGCGCAAGCGGCTCGGCGTGCTGACGCTGGGTGAGGTGCTGGTCGACGAGAAGGTGGAGGAGAAGGCCGAGGAGACCGAGACGGTTCTCGTGGGCGCCGGCGCCTCCGGCGACGGCAAGACTCCCGCGAAGACCCCCGCCCGCACCGGCGGCGCGGGCTCCGGCACCGACGCGGACGCGGCGGACTCCGTGGAGGATGACGAGGGTTTCAAGGTCCTCGACCCCCACCGCGCCACCCTGCGCCCCAAGCTCTACTGGTTCAACGCGCTGCTCACGGTCACCCTGCTCACCGCCATGATCATGGAGTGGCTGCCGATCCCGGTGCTGTTCCTGCTCGGCGCCGCGCTCGCGCTCACCGTGAACTTCCCGCACATGCCCGACCAGAAGGCCCGCATCGCCGCTCAGTCCGAGAACGTCCTCAACGTCTCCGGGATGGTCTTCGCCGCCGCGGTCTTCACCGGCGTCCTCCAGGGCACCGGCATGGTGGACCACATGGCCAAGTGGATGGTGGACGTCATCCCGGAGGGCATGGGCCCGCACATGGCCCTCGTCACCGGCGTCCTGAGCCTCCCGCTCACCTACTTCATGTCCAACGACGGCTTCTACTTCGGCGTCCTCCCGGTCCTCGCCGAGGCCGGTGCCGCGCACGGTGTCACGCCGCTGGAGATGGCCCGCGCCTCCCTGGTCGGCCAGCCGCTGCACATGTCGAGCCCGCTCGTCCCGGCCGTCTACGTCCTGGTCGGCATGGCCAAGGTCGAGTTCGGCGACCACACCAGGTTCGTGGTCAAGTGGGCCGCGCTGACATCTCTGATCATCCTCGGGGCAGGGATCCTCTTCGGGATCATCTGACGCCCCCTGTGATCAACTCTCCATGGAGGACAAGACCATGAGGCCCGGTGGGAACCGCGGCTGGCTGCTCCGTCTCGTCATCGCCTTCAGCTTCGCGCAGGCGGCGGTGTCGATGGCCCGGCCCGCCGTCTCCTACCGGGCCCTCGCGCTGGGCGCCGACGAACGGGCGATCGGCGTCATCGCGGGCGTGTACGCGCTGCTGCCGCTCTTCGCCGCCGTACCGCTGGGCCGCAGGACCGACCACGGCCGCTGCGCGCCCCTGCTGCCCGTCGGTGTCGTCCTGATATCCGGCGGCTGCGTGCTGAGCGGCCTCGCGAACTCCCTCTGGGCGATGGCGGTCTGGAGCGGGGTGATGGGCCTAGGCCACCTCTGCTTCGTGATCGGCGCCCAGTCGCTCGTGGCCCGCCAGTCCGCCCCGCACGAACAGGACCGCAACTTCGGCCACTTCACCATCGGCGCCTCGCTCGGCCAGCTGGTCGGCCCGATCGCGGCGGGCGCCCTGATCGGCGGCCCCGACATGGCGGGCACCAGCGCGCTCGCCCTGGTCGTCGCGGGTGCGGGAGCCGGCGTCGCGTTCACGTCGCTGTGGCGCATAGAGGACCGTACGACGGTCAAGTCCCGTACGGGACAAGGCGACCGCGTCCCCGTCCAGCGCATCCTGCGGGCCCGGGGCGTCCCCGCGGGCATCTTCATCAGCCTCTCCGTGCTGTCCGCGACCGACATCCTCACCGCCTACCTCCCGGTGGTCGGCGAGGACCGGGGCATCGCCCCGTCCGTGATCGGCGTACTGCTCAGCCTGCGGGCCGCGGCCACCATCGCCTGCCGCCTGGTGCTCACGCCCCTGCTGCGCCTGCTGGGCCGGGCGCTCCTGCTCACCGTGACCTGTCTGCTGGCTGCCGTGCTGTGCGCGGGCATCGCGCTGCCGGTGCCGGTGTGGGCGCTCGCCCTGATGCTCGCCGCCCTCGGCTTCTGCCTCGGCGTCGGACAGCCGCTGTCCATGACGACGGTCGTGCAGGCGGCCCCCGAAGGCGCCCGCTCCACGGCCCTCGCCCTGCGCCTGACCGGCAACCGCCTCGGCCAGGTCGCCGCGCCCGCCACGGCGGGCCTGGTCGCGGGGGTGGCGGGCGTGGCCGCGCCGTTCGTGATGCTCGGCGCGCTGCTGCTGGTGTCCTCGGGGATCGCGCTGCGCTCGCCGGGCCGGCCGGCCGGGGAAGCCGTGCCGGACTCCGAGCCGCGCGGGGCTGAGGTCGCACTGGACCGGAAGAGGGATGTCTGACGGGACGTAGGGCGCTGCTCCCACCATCCGCGGCGCGGATGTGAAAGAGAGTCAGATCAACTGCGATTTGTACGAAAATCGTCTGACTCGGAGGAACCTGCATGCCCACGACGCCTCTTCTGCGCCGCACCGGAGCGGGCACAGCCGCCCTCGCGGCGCTCACCGTCGCGGTAACCCCCCTGACAGGGACGCCGACGGCGGGTGCCGTGCCGATGGCGCCCGGGGACAACGGCACCGTCAAGATCCACACGGCGCCCTACGACGGTGTCCGACGCACGCCCTACGGCGACCCGCGGGACGAGCCGAAGGTCTGCAAGTTCTACATCGACGCCGCCCAGTTCGACACCATCCAGGTCATCGACTGGACCATCAGCACTCAGCCGCCGGTCCCGGGCGGCGCCGAACGCGCGGGTGCCCTCACGCTCGTCGGCGGCTCCGGCCACTCCGGGGACATGGTGCTGCCCGACGGCCAGTACAAGCTCGTCTGGACGATCAGAGGCGGCAACGGCACCGGCAAGCAGAAGGTGTTCAAGGTCGACTGCACGGTCAAGCCCAGCCCGGGCGTCCCCAACGGCGGTCCGCCCGCCGGCGGCGGCGGCCTCGCCCGCGCCGACGCCTTCACCCCCGTCGCAGGTGCCGCCGCCGTGGGCCTGGCCGCCGTCGGCGGGATGGCCTGGTTCCGGCTCCGTCGCCGCCCGCATGGCGCCGCGTAGGCGCAGCCGCAGGCCCTGGTACCGGACGCGCGCCTACCGCCTGGCGAGGACGGCCGTGCTGGCCGTCTCGCTGGTGGTGGGCGGCGTCTGGTGGGCCCAGGACGACGAGCCCGCCGCGGCGAGCGCCACCGCCGCGCCGGGCGCCCCTGCCGACGCGTCCGGGGCGCGACAGCAGGGGCGGGTGACCGGCACCGGAGCGCACGGGGGCCCGCCCGAGCGGTTCCGCGTCGGTGCGGGTGCCGGCGGAGCGGAGCGGACTCCCAAGGCTGGCGGCGGAGCGGAGCGGACACCCGGGGCCCGCACCGAAGCGGGCGGTAAGCGGGGCGAGCCGCCCAGGGCCGGCGGCGCGGGCGGTGCCCGACAGGGCGGGCCCCGCCCCGGCCACGTGGCCCGCCCGACGGTACGGCCACCCGGAGCCCGCGCAGGCGCACGGGCGGCCCAACCCCGCCGGCCGGCACCGCGCCCCAGGACCGCCCGTCGTACCCCCGCTCCACCGTCGCTCCGCCCCCTGCACCGCTCCCGTGCGACCGGACTCGCCATCCCCTTCCTGGACATCGACGCCCAGGTCATGGCCCTCCGTCTCGACCGGGACCGGCGCCTTCCCGCACCACCGGACGACCATCCGAACCTGGTGGGCTGGTACGACGAAGGCCCGTCGCCCGGCGAGCAGGGGACCGCCGTCGCCGTCGGCCACCTCGACACGGACACCGGCCCCGCCGTCTTCGCGGGCCTCACCGAACTGAAACCCGGTCGACCCGTCGAGGTCCGGCGCGCCGACGGCCGGACCGCCGTCTACACCGTCGACGCCATCAAGAAGTACGAGAAGAAGGACTTCCCCGACCGGGAGGTGTACGGCCCCCGCGGTCGTCCCGAGCTCCGGCTGATCACCTGCGGCGGCACCTACGACCGCAGGACCGGCTACTCGGGCAACGTCGTCGTCTTCGCCCATCTCACCAAGATCCGCGAACCCGGCGGCACCGCCCGCACCCGCTGAATCCGGACGTCCCCTTTCTCACCGACTGGACCGGCGCGTCCCGATCCCGCCCCTTCTCTTCCCCCGACCGGGCACGGTCCGTTAACTTCCGTGACTCACGAGCCCGTACGACCCGTACGGGACATCCGACCGCGGAGCACCAGCGCCCAAGTGAGCCCCCGGGGGCACTGCCATGACACGCGCCATCTCTCTGCACGACGTGAGCAAGACCTACACGCGAGGCGTCCGCGTGGTGGACCGGCTGTCGCTGGACATCGCGGCGGGCGAGTTCCTCGTGCTGCTCGGCCCCTCCGGCTGCGGCAAGTCCACCGTGCTGAGAATGATCGCCGGCCTGGAGGAGATCACCGAGGGCCAGCTGCTGCTCGACGGCGACTACGCCAACGACCTGCTCCCCTCCGCACGGGACATGGCCATGGTGTTCCAGAACTTCGCCCTCTACCCGAACATGACGAGCCGGGGCAACATCGGCTTCCCGCTGCGCATCGAGGCGCCCGGCGAGGACCCGCGCCCGCGCGTGGACGCCACCGCCCGCATGCTGGGCATCGAGGACCTCCTCGAACGCTTCCCCGGCCAGCTCTCCGGCGGCGAACGACAGCGCGTCGCCATGGGCCGCGCCATCGCCCGCCATCCCTCCGCCTTCCTGATGGACGAACCGCTGTCCAACCTGGACGCCAAGCTCCGCAACCACCTGCGTGCCGAAATAGCCGCCCTCACCCGCCAGTTGGGCGTCACCACCGTCTACGTCACCCACGACCAGGCCGAGGCCATGTCGCTCGGCGACCGGGTCGCCGTGCTGCGCGGCGGGGTCCTCCAGCAAGTGGGCACCCCGCGCTCGGTGTACGCGCTGCCGCGCAACATCTTCGTCGCCGCCTTCATCGGCACCCCGCGCATCAACCTGCTGCGCGGCCTGGTCCGCGCCCCGCTCGACGGCGCGATGACCATCAGCCTCGGCAAGCAGTATCTGCGGCTGCCCGAACCGCTCTGCCTGGACCACCAGTTGCTCCGCGTCCAGCAGGGCCGCGAGGTCATCGTCGGCCTGCGCTCGGAGGCCATCCGCCTCGCCAAGCCGGCCGACGCCCGCCCCGGCGAAGTGGCGATCAGCGGTCTGGTCGAGCACGTCGAGTTCCAGGGCCACGAGGTCCTCGTCCACTTCAACACCGGCTCGCGCCCCGCCGTCGTACCGGAACTGGAAGCCCCGCGCCCGGTCCGCCCCGCGGGCCGGCGCCGGCGCCGCGAGGGCACGGTCCTGGGCCGCTTCCGGGAGCGGGCGGGAGCCCTGCGGGCCGGCCCGGTGGTGGTCATGGACGACCCGGCGGACGCGGACCCCGACCTCGAGGCACCCGACCCCCGCCTCCCCGGCGACCTCGTCGTCCGCACCACCCCCGACATCGACCTCCGCCGGGGCATGCAGGTACCGCTGCTCGTCGACATCGCCCACCTGTTCGTCTTCGACCAGCACGGCGAACGCATCTCACCGGCACCGGCACGGCTTCCGGACCTGGAGGAGTGAGGCCGCTCTCCCGGTGTGGTCGCTCAGCGATGGCTGGCCATGCGCGGCGATGGGCGGAGTGCGAAACACTCCCGGCTGCTGTCCGGTCCCGGACAGCAGCCGGAACGTAAACCCGGACAGGGTTCTGACCTGCCCGGACAGCAGGGCTCTGTCCGGGACGACGCACCGCTGTTGAACCTCCCTCGCCGTCAGCAGCAATCTCCTAGGACTCGACTGACGGTGCGCAGCGCCGGTCGGCCGGGTCGGTCTCCCCGTGCCACACCCAGGGAGGCGTGTGGGGCGACCGGCTTTCCGCCCCACAGAGAAGCAATGCGTCCACATACGAAGGCCGCGACCGCGCACCGCCGCGGAAGCGGCGCGTTTCTCGCAGAAGGAGACTCATGCCTATCCGCCATGCCCTCGCAACCGTCGTACTCGGCACCGCGCTCGCAGTCGGCACCATGGCTGCTCCGGCCCAGGCAACCAGCCAGTCGGCCGCGCCGCGCACCGCCACCGTGTCGAGCGGCACCCCTACGTCGTCGGGTGACGTGTCCGTCCAGGCGTACACGACCTCCAAAGGCGGCTACATCCGGGAGGACTACTACGGGAGTGCCGCCGCCGTGAGCTGGACCTACAACGGCGAGTCGCTCTACGTGTACGGCTACGGCTACAACAGTTACGGCAACAAGTGGTACTACGTGGAGGACAGCTTGGGCTCCGAAGGCTGGATCTACTGCGGCAACGTGACCGCCGGCTGCTGAGGGAGCCGTAACCGAAACCGAAGGTGTCGGCCCGCCGGTTGCCCGGCGGGCCGCGCAGGTCGGATGTCGGACGAACGGCTGGGTGCGCATCCGCCCCGTAACCGTCCCCGGCCTGTGTGGTGGACCAGCTGACCAGCAGTAGGTGCGCAAGAAAACTGACATCGCTAGTTTGTGGGTGGTCGCCAGTTTGTGGAGTGGTCGCCGGTTCATGAGGCGACGCGGCCCCGCCCGGGAGGAAGCACGATGAAGGCACACGACGGCATCTACCTCGACGGCGCGTGGCGGACCGCCGCCGGCCCGGACTCCATCGAGGTCGTGAACCCGGTCGACGAGCAGGTCATCGGCCGTGTCCCCGCCGGCACCGCCGAGGACGTCGACGCCGCCGTACGGGCCGCCCGTGCCGCTCTCCCGGCCTGGGCCGCGACCGCGCCCGCCGAACGGGCCGCGCGTCTGGCCGCCCTCCGGGACGTCCTCGCGGCCCGCAAGGACGAGATCGCCGAGACGGTCACCGCCGAACTCGGCTCGCCGCTGAAGTTCTCGCAGAACGTCCACGCCGGCACGCCGATCGCCGTCGCCGGCACCTACGCCGAGCTGGCGGCGACCTATGCCTTCGAGGAGAAGGTCGGCAACTCGATCGTCTACCAGGAGCCCATCGGCGTGGTCGGCGCGATCACGCCCTGGAACTACCCGCTGCACCAGATCGTCGCGAAGGTCGCCCCGGCGCTGGCGGCGGGCTGCACGGTGGTGCTGAAGCCCGCCGAGGACACCCCGCTCGTCGCCCAGCTCTTCGCCGAGGCGGTGGACGAGGCCGGGGTCCCGGCGGGCGTCTTCAACCTGGTCACGGGTCTCGGCCCGGTCGCCGGACAGGCCCTCGCCGAGCACCCGGACGTCGACCTGGTCTCCTTCACCGGCTCGACGGCCGTGGGCAGGCAGATCGGCGCCGTGGCGGGCGCGGCCGTGAAGAAGGTCGCACTGGAGCTGGGCGGCAAGTCCGCCAACGTCATCCTGCCCAGCGCCGACCTGGCCAGGGCGGTCAACGTCGGCGTCGCCAACGTCATGTCCAACTCCGGCCAGACGTGCAGCGCTTGGACGCGGATGCTGGTGCACCGGGAGCAGTACGAGGAGGCGGTCACGCTGGCCGCGACCGCCGCCGCGAAGTACGGTGAGCGCATCGGCCCGGTCGTCAACGCCAAGCAGCAGGCTCGCGTGCGGAGTTACATCGAGAAGGGCATGACGGAAGGTGCCCGCCTGGTCGCGGGCGGTCCCGAATCCCCTTACGAACAGGGGTACTTCGTCAGACCTACCGTCTTCGCCGACGTCACCTCCGGCATGACCATCGCCCAGGAGGAGATCTTCGGCCCCGTCCTGTCGATCCTCCGTTACGAGGACGAGGAGGACGCCCTGCGCATCGCCAACAGCACGGTCTACGGCCTCGCGGGCGCCGTCTGGGCCGGCGACGAGGCGGAGGCGGTGGCCTTCGCCCGCCGGCTGGAGACCGGACAGGTCGACATCAACGGCGGACGCTTCAATCCCCTTGCTCCCTTCGGCGGTTACAAGCATTCGGGCGTGGGCCGCGAACTCGGCACACACGGCCTCGCCGAGTACCTCCAGACCAAGTCCCTCCAGTTCTGAGGAGCCCTCACATGGTCCGCGCCGCCGTCTTGCCCGCCGTGGGCGCCCCCTTGGAGATCGCCGAGATCGACCTTCCGGACCCCGGCCCCGGCCAGGTCCGCGTCCGGCTCGCCGCCGCCGGGGTCTGCCACTCCGACCTGTCCCTGTCCGACGGCCTTGTGCGCGTCCCCCTGCCCGCTGTCCTCGGCCACGAAGGCGCGGGTACGGTCGTCGCCGTCGGCGAAGGGGTCACGCACGTCGGCCTCGGCGCTGAGGTGGTTCTCAACTGGGCCCCGTCCTGCGGAAGTTGCCACGCCTGCTCGCTCGGCGAGGTCTGGCTGTGCGCCAACGCGCTCAACGGCGCCGCCGACGTCTACGCCCGCACCGCGGACGGCGCCGACCTCCATCCCGGCGTGAACGTCGCCGCGTTCGCCGAGGAGACGGTCGTATCGGCAAGCTGCGTCCTGCCTCTCCCGGAGGGCGTGCCGCTCACGGATTCGGCTCTCCTGGGCTGCGCGGTCCTCACCGGCTACGGCGCCGTCCACCACTCGGCGCAGGTCCGGCCGGGGGAGACGGTCGCGGTGTACGGCGTCGGAGGAGTGGGTCTCGCCGCCCTCCAGGCGGCCCGTATCGCGGGCGCGTCCAGGATCGTCGCCGTCGATGTCTCCCCGGCGAAGGAGGAGTTGGCGCGCGGCGCGGGAGCCACCGACTATGTCGTGGCCTCCGCGGACACCGCCCGCGAGATCCGCGCCCTCACCGGCAAGCAGGGCGTCGACGTGGCCGTCGAGTGCGTGGGCCGCGCGGCCACCATCCGCGCGGCCTGGGACTCCACCCGCCGCGGCGGCCGTACGACAGTCGTCGGCATCGGCGGCGAGGACCAGCAGGTCACCTTCAACGCCCTGGAGATCTTCCACTGGGGCAGGACCCTGGCGGGCTGCGTCTACGGCGACTGCGACCCGGCCCGGGACCTGCCCGTGCTCGCCGAACACGTGCGCGCGGGCCGCCTCGACCTGGGAGCCATGGTGACGGAACGGATCGCGCTGGAGGGAATCCCGGCGGCGTTCGAGAACATGCTGGCGGGGAAGGGCGGCAGGGCGCTGGTGACGTTCTGACGTTCTGACGTTCTGACGTTCTGACGTCATGACCTCATGCCGACCCCGACGCCTTCTCGGGCTCCGGGGCAGTGACCGCCTCCCGCGCCGCGCCCCGCCCCGCCCGCCGCCGGGACCGCGACACCGCGACCCCCGCCAGGCACAGCGCACCGCCCGCCAGCGTGAGCAGCCCCGGCACCTCGCCGAGCGCCAGCCACGACATCAGGACGACCAGGGCGGGCACCGCGTACGTCGTCGCGCCCATGCGGCTGGCGGTCGTACGAGCCAGGGCGTACGCCCAGGTCGTGAAGGCCAGCGCGGTCGGGAACACGCCCAGGTAGACCATGTTGAGCGTCGCGGAGGCCGGCGCGTCGGCCGCCTCCGACACCAGCTGACCGGCGAACGGCAGACAGACCACGGCGCCGACCAGACACCCGAACGTCGTCACCTGCAACACGCTCGCCCGGCCGAGCGCCGGCTTCTGCGCGACGACGCCGCTCGCGTAGCCGACCGCGGCGAGCAGACACAGCACCACGCCGAGCACCGACGACCCGCCGTCGCCCGACATGGACAGCCCGACCGTCACCGCACCCGCGAACGACACCGCCATCCCCGCGAGGAGCCGCGGCGGCATGGTGTCACCGAGCAGTCGCGTGGCGAGCAGGGCGACGAGGATCGGCCCGATGTTCACGACCAGGGCCGCCGTGCCGGCGTCCACCTGCTGCTCGCCCCAGTTCAGGGCCACCATGTAGAAGCCGAACCACAGCACCCCGGATATCGCGATCCCGCGCCACGCCGACCGCGGCGGCAGCCCCTCCCGCCGTACGAGACAGATCACCCCCAGCGTCAGGGCACCGGCCAGCAGCCGCCCGAGTGCCAGCGCGCCCGGTGAGTAGGCGGCGCCCGCACTGCGGATCGAGACGAAGGCCGAGGCCCACAACACGACGGTGACGGTGGCCGCACCGGCGGCGAGCGACCGCGGACGAGGGGCGTGGATCATCATGCTCCCGAGGTTAGGGAAAGAGCCGTTCGAGGGCTCGCGGATTTCGGACGGGGGATCCCGGCGCCGCTCAGCGCAGTGCCTCGGCCTCGACGCCGAGCAGCTCGGACAGCGCGCGCTCACCGGTCGGCGTCACCTTGACCGCACGCTCGGAGCCGATGCGTACGCACCAGCCCGTGTCCAGGGCGTGCCGGCACAGGGCCGCGCCCGCGACGCCCGCGAGATGGGGACGGCGTTCGGTCCAGTCCAGGCAGGCGCGGGCCAGCGGGCGGCGGCCGGTGCGGTCCAGGCGGATACCGGCCGCGTCGAACCAGGCGAGGCCCGCGTCGGTCAGGGCGAACCCGGTGTCCTGGCGCAGCAGTGCGCGCGCGGTGAGCGCGTCGGTGACCGTGATGCCGAGCCGCCCGGCGAGATGGTCGTAGCAGGTGCGGCCACGGGCCATGGCCGACCCGGCGCTCGACTCGCGCAGGCTCCGGGGCCCTGCGACGCCGTCCGGGACCACGTGCGCGGCCAGGTCCTCCACCAGCTGTGCGACCCGCGCGTCGGCCAGCCGCACGTACCGGTGGCGTCCCTGCCGTTCCTCGGCGAGCAGCCCGCCCGCGACGAGCTTGCCCAGGTGTTCGCTCAGGGTCGACGCGGCGACGCCCGCGTGCCGCGCCAGCTCACCGGCGGTCCACGCCCGCCCGTCGAGCAGCGCGAGCAGACACGCGGCCCGGGTCTCGTCGGCGGCGAGTGCGGCGAGACGGGCCAGCTGCGGCGCCCGGGGGTCCTTGGCGGTCATGTGCCCCAGCATGCGACACGGACGCTTCGGCGCTCACCGAAGTGTCCTAGACCGTCCGCCCGACCTGTTCGTACTGCTGCGCCAGCCCGTCCAGCAGCGCCGTCAGCCCGGTCTCGAAGGCCCGCTCGTCGATCTTCTCCTGCTGCTCGGCCAGGAGGTGTGCCTGCCCGAGGTGCGGGTAGTCGGTGGGGTCGTACGCGCTCGCGTCGTCCACGAAACCTCCGGCGAAGGAGCCGAGCGCGGAGCCCATGACGAAGTACCGCATCAGCGCGCCGATCGACGTGGCCTGCGCCGGCGGCCAGCCCGCGCCGACCATCCCGCCGTACACGGCGTCGGCCAGGCGCAGCCCGGCGGGCCGGCGGCCGGGGCCGCGGGCCAGGACCGGGACGATGTTCGGGTGGTCGCGCAGGGCGGCTCGGTAGGAGACGGCCCAGTCGTGCAGCGCGGTGCGCCACTCCCGGCCGTCCTCGAACATCGACAGATCGACCTGGGCGCTCACCGAGTCGGCGACGGCCTCCAGGATCTCGTCCTTGGTGCGGAAGTGGTTGTAGAGCGAGGGCCCGCTGACCCCCAGCTCGGCGGCGAGCCGCCGCGTGGAGAGCGCCGCGAGGCCCTCCGCGTCCACGAGCGCGCGGGCCGTGTCGACGATGCGGTCGGCGCCGAGGAGGGGCTTGCGCGGTCGGGCCATGGCGCACAGCGTAGAGCCCGTCGCCATGGCGTTCCGCGGGCTTGCGAAGGTTGTCTCGGCCTTCTGAGTACCTGAGCTGAGTAGCACGACGGATGCGGCACCGGCGGCCGCCGCCGACCCTTGTCCCCATGAGTGACACACCGGGCAAGCAGCAGAACACGGCCGCCTTCTACGGCCAGGCCGTCGCATCCTTCTCCATCGCCATGGGCGCCACCGCCATCGGCATCTTCAAGTTGGACGCCGACGTCTGGGTACGGTCCTTCCTCGGCATCGCCGTCCTGTACCTCGTCACCTCCGCCTTCACGCTGGCCAAGGTGATCCGTGACCGGCAGGAGGCCGCGACACCGTCGTACAGCCCGTTCGAGAAGCAGCTCTGAGCGACAAACTAAGCGCTCGCTCACCTTCGGCGGTATGGTGTTGCTCGTGTCAGCGGAAAAGGGGCGAGCGATGAGTACGGCGAAGGAGACGGCCGACGGCGAGACGGCGGCGTGGGGTGAGGTCACGCCCGACGCGGCCCGACGGCTGCTGATCGCCGCGGTGGAGGCCTTCGCCGAGCGCGGCTACCACGCCACGACGACCCGGGACATCGCGGGCCGCGCCGGCATGAGCCCGGCCGCGCTCTACATCCACTACAAGACCAAGGAAGAACTGCTCCACCGCATCAGCCGCATCGGCCATGAGAAGGCCGTCGAGATCCTGCGCACGGCGGCCCGGGGCGACGGTGGCGCGACCGAGCGGCTCGCCGACGCGGTGGGCTCCTTCGTCCGCTGGCACGCGGGCGGCCGCACCACCGCGCGGGTCGTGCAGTACGAACTCGACTCCCTCGGCCCCGACGCCCGCGCCGAGATCCTCGCCCTGCGCCGCCAGGTGGACGCGGAGGTGCGCGGGATCATCGAGGACGGCGTGGCCGCGGGCGAATTCGACGTGCTGGACGTGCGGGGAACCACCCTCGCCGTGCTCTCCCTCTGTATCGACGTGGCCCGCTGGTTCAACGTCGACGGCCCCCGCACACCCGACGAGGTCGGCGCGCTCTACGCCGACCTCGTGCTGCGGATGGTGGGGGCGAAGTAGCCCTGCTGGGCTCCTCGGCGGTAGTCAGAGGTAGTAGCGGGACACCGATTCCGCCACGCACACCGGCTTGTCCCCGCCCTCGCGCTCCACGCTGAACGCGACGGTCACCTGGACGCCGCCGGTCACATCCTCGGCGCCGGCGATCTTCGCGGTGGCGCGCAGCCGGGAGCCGACCGGGACCGGGGCAGGGAAACGGACCTTGTTCGTCCCGTAGTTGACGCCCATCTTCACGCCCTCGACCTTGATCAGCTGGGGCCCGAAGAGCGGCAGCAGGGACAGGGTCAGATACCCGTGCGCGATGGTGGTGCCGAACGGCCCGGTGGCCGCCTTCTCCGGATCGACGTGGATCCACTGATGGTCGCCGGTCGCGTCCGCGAACAGGTCGATCCGCTTCTGGTCGATCTCCAGCCAGTCGGTGTACCCCAACTGCTCGCCCACCGCCGCCTTCAGGTCGTCGGCGGACGTGAAGATCCTCGGCTCTGCCATGTCCCGGCCTCTCTATGAGTCTAAGCAACTGCTTAGCATGGTCCGTCGTGCAGCCCCTGTCAACGGACCGGAGGGGTGAGCGGGTGGGTAGGGTTCGAGGAGTGCCCCAGATTCCCGAGACGATTCACGAACTCACGGTCGGCCAGCTCGCCGCCCGCAGCGGTGCCGCTGTCTCCGCCCTGCACTTCTACGAGTCCAAGGGCCTGATCAGCAGCCGCCGCACCACGGGCAACCAGCGCCGCTACTCCCGGGACGCGCTGCGCCGGGTCGCCTTCGTCCGCGCCGCGCAACGCGTCGGCATCCCGCTGGCCACCATCCGCGAGGCCCTCGCCGAGCTTCCCGAGGGGCGCACCCCGACCCGCGAGGACTGGGCCCATCTCTCCGAGGCCTGGCGCTCCGAACTCGACGAACGCATCAAGCAGCTCAACCGCCTGCGCGACCACCTCACCGACTGCATCGGCTGCGGCTGCCTGTCCCTCGACTCGTGCGTCCTGTCCAACCCGGACGACGTGTTCGGCGAACGGCTGACGGGGTCGCGGTTGATGGTGGAGCAACGGAGGGACAGGGGAGACGGGGAAGGCAAGCCGGAGCGCGAGCGCCGGGAGCGGGAGCGGGAACCGGGGGACTGTCGCTGAGGGGCTCAGCCCGGGTGACAACCTCGGTACTGGCGCAACCCCTCGGCCACCAACCGCGCGTTGGACAAGGCCCGTTCCCCGTCCGGCAGGACCAGCGTGTCCTCCAGGCCGATGCGGGTCGCGAGCCCCAGCCGACCGGCCAGTCGCAGCACCGGCCACGCGCCGCCGTCCTCGCCGTGCAGCAGGACCGGGCGGCCGTGTGCCGGGCCCAGGTCGGTCAGGAGGGCGCGCGCGGAGTCCTCGGCGGTGTCGGGTGCCGTGTCCGTCACCTCCGCGAGCACCCGCAGCACCTTCGGGCCGAGGGGCGAGTCGGCGAACCGCGCCACCCCGTCCGTCCCGGACCAGATGCCGGCCTCCACGCCCACGCCCCGATCGAGCAGGGCGGCGGCCACCTCCTCGGCGCCCGGCTCATGCCAGTTGACCGAGGCGTGGTCGGGCAGCACGGTCCAGCGCCGTATGCGCTCCACCCGGGCCGCCGGATCCGGTTGTGCCCAGGCGCCCGTGGTCACGCCGAGCGGCACCGGCACTCGCGCGTGTATCGCCTCGATCGCCGCCGCGATGACGCGCGGTGACAAGGTGTCCTGTCCGCAAGGGGTCTTGGGGTGTACATGGATGTCCGTGGCCCCGGCCGCGACGGCCTCGGCCGCGGAGTCGGCCATCGCCTGCGGCGTGAGCGGCACCACCGCACCGTCGGCGGCCCCTCGGCGCCCGTTGAGACATACCTGCACCATGCCTCGATGGTGCCAGCCACCACTGACAACGGCCTGCGGGCACGACAATTGGGGGTGCGGCATCCCCGGCGCACCCCCGCCCGGCACGGTTCCTAGGTCGGATTCGCTTCGGCTGGGTTCGCTTCGGCTTGGTTCGTCTCGGCTTGGTTCGTCTCGGTCGGGTCGGCCGTGGTCAGGCCGACACCAGCAGTCGCCCGCGCCTGGCGTCCGCCAGGGCTTCGGGTGTGAGCACGGGGCGCGGTACGAGAATTCCGCAGTCCGTGCAGACCGGACCCGACGAGGGTTCGTGGTCCAGTTCGTACTTCCAGACGAGACGCTCTCCGCGGCACACCGGGCACACCGAGCCCGGTTCGCGCGCCAACGCGGAGGTCAGGCGGCGCAGTACCTCCGCCAGCGGCTCATGGGGGTGGACCCGCGGGTCGTCGCACCAGGCGACTCCGAAGCCGCCCCAGGTCAGCCGGTGCCAGTCGTCCACACTGCCCGGCCTGCGCAGTCCGTCGTGCTTTTCCTTCTTGCGGCGCTCGGCGAACTCGACCTCATAGGCCAGCCAGACCGAACGCGCCTCTTCCAGCTCCTCCAGTGCGGCCACGAGCCGCGCTGGATCGGGAGAGCGGTCCTCGGGACCCAACCCGGCCCGCGAGCACAAGTGGTCCCAAGTCGCTCTGTGCCCGTAAGGAGCGAACCGCTCGAGGCACTTCCGCAGTGAGTAGCGCCGGAGCGCCAGATCGCACCGCGGGTCACGCACCTGTCTCGCCAGACTCCGGAAACCGGCCATCGCCCTGCACCTCCGTCACACCTGCACCTGTACTTCGGCTACTTCGGCGTCGTCGTTCGGACGTTGCCGAATAGACGTATCGACACGCGATTCGGCTCCATCCGATTTCCGATGCCCCCCATAAGCCAGCCGCAGCGGCTCCGCACCGACTTCGAAAAGTGACGCATGTTCATCTTCCCTCCCGGGGATACCGGCGGTAACGTCCCGGCTCACCCCCCGTCGGTAGGAGCTTCCATGCCACGGCGCATCCCACGCACCGCCCTCGACAGTCTGAGAACTCCCGGCAGGATCCCCGGGTTCCTGAAGACCGCATCCGTATGCGTCCTGATTGCCGGTCTTTTGTCCCCGCTTGCCCAGGCGTCGGCCGCGGAGCCGGCGGTCGGCAAGGCCGCGGCGGCCAACGACTACTGCGGCGGCCAGTGTTCGGACATCCTGCCGCCCGGCCAGAACGGCAACGCCACCCTGTCCCAGATCCTCCTCAACCAGGCCTTCGGCACCCAGCCCGCGCACGCCGAGGACCAGCTCGGCCCGTACGCCAACCTCGCCAAGGGCTATCCGGCGCTCACCGACACGAAGATCAACACGTTCTTCAACGACGCGTCTTTCGGGGTCCCCGCCGATCAAGTCGCCTCCACGGTCAAGCCCGCCGGTCGCAGCGACGTGACGATCGTCCGCGACAAGAAGACGGGCGTGCCGCACATCACAGGTACCACCAGATACGGCACGGAGTTCGGAGCGGGCTATGCGGCGGCTGAGGATCGGCTGTGGCTGATGGATGTCTTCCGGCACGTCGGGCGCGGCCAGTTGACCCCCTTCGCCGGCGGTGACCCCTCCAACCAGGGCCTGGAGCAGGAGTTCTGGCGCACCGCCCCCTACACCGAGGCCGATCTCCAGGCCCAGATCGACGGCGCCGCCGCCTCGGCCGGCGACCGCGGCAAGCAGGCACTCGCCGACGTCAACGCCTACGTCGCCGGCATCAACGCCTACATCGGCGCCTCCGACAGCGGCCGTTACTTCCCCGGCGAGTACGTCCTGACCGGCCACAAGGACTCCGTCACCAACGCCGGCACGATCGCCCCGTTCAAGGCCACCGACCTGGTCGCGCTGGCCTCCGTCATCGGCGCGCTCTTCGGCTCCGGAGGCGGCGGCGAGGTCAACAACGCGATCTCGCTGCTCGCCGCGCAGTCCAAGTACGGCGTGGCCGAGGGCACCAAGGTCTGGGAGTCCTTCCGCGAGCGCAACGACCCCGAGGCGGTCCTCACCCTCCACGAGGGCAGCTTCCCGTACGCGTCCAAGCCCGCCGACCCGCAGGGCCAGGCGCTGCCCACGGCCGGTTCGGTGGCCGAGGAGCCGCTGGTCTACGACCGCACCGGCAGCGCGGCCGGCTCGAGTGCCACCGGCGCGTCCACGAAGGCCGCCAAGACGGCCGTCTCCTCGGCCAAGCGCGGCATGTCCAACGCCCTGGTGGTGAGCGGCGAGCACACCGCCAGCGGCAACCCGATCGCCGTCTTCGGACCGCAGACCGGCTACTTCGCCCCGCAGTTGCTCATGCTCCAGGAGATCCAGGGCCCCGGCCTCAGCGCCCGCGGCGCCTCCTTCGCGGGACTGAGCATGTACGTCGAACTGGGCCGTGGCCAGGACTACTCGTGGAGCGCCACGACCTCCGGCCAGGACATCATCGACTCGTACGCCGTCGAACTGTGCCAGGACGACTACCACTACCTGTACCGGGGCGTGTGCACGCCCATGGAGAAGATCGAGCAGAAGAACGCCTGGAAGCCGACCGTCGCCGACGGCACCGCGGCCGGCTCCTACACGATGCGGGTGTGGAGAACGAAGTACGGCCCCGTCGAATACCGTGCGACGGTCGGCGGCAAGAAGGTCGCCTACACCACCCTGCGCTCGTCCTTCATGCACGAGGCCGACTCGATCATCGGCTTCCAGATGCTGAACGACCCGGACTACGTGAAGGGCCCGGAGAGCTTCCAGAGCGCGGTGCAGCACATCAACTACACCTTCAACTGGTTCTACGCCGACTCCGAGCACACCGCGTACTACAACAGCGGCGACAACCCGGTACGGGCAGGCGGCGTCGACGCCGAGTTCCCGGTGTGGGCGCGGCCGGCGTACGAGTGGCGGAACTGGAACCCGACCACGAACACCGCCGACTACACGCCGGCCTCGGCACACCCCAACTCCATGAACCAGGACTACTACATCTCCTGGAACAACAAGCAGGCCAAGGACTACACGACCGCCTCCTGGGGTGACGGCTCGGTCCACCGCGGCAATCTCCTCGACGACCGGGTGAAGAAACTGGTCGCCGCGGGCGGCGTCACCCGGGCCTCGCTGACCAAAGCCATGGCCGACGCCGGGCTGGCCGACCTGAGAGCGGAGGACGTACTGCCCGACCTGCTGAAGGTCGTCAACAGTTCGACGGTGACCGACTCGACGGCAGCGGCGGCGGTGAGCAAGCTCCAGGCGTGGGTGTCGGCGGGCGCCAAGCGCACGGAGACGGCGGCCGGTTCGAAGACGTACGCCGACGCCGAGGCGATCCGCATCCTGGACGCGTGGTGGCCGCTGCTGGTGAAGGCCGAGTTCGAACCGGGCCTGGGCAGCGACCTGTACACCGCCTTCACCGACAACCTCCCCGTCGACGAGACCCCCTCGGCCGCGCACGGCCCGACCGGCGCGCACGCGGGCAGCTCCTTCCAGTACGGCTGGTGGAGCTATGTCGACAAGGACATCCGGGCGGTGCTGGGCGAGTCGGTGCAGGGACCTCTCGCGCGGAAGTACTGCGGCGGCGGCAGCCTCAGTGCCTGCCGGGACGTCCTGATCAGCACGCTGAAGGAGGCGGCCGGCAAGACCGCGGCCCAGGTCTACCCCGGCGACGACCTGTGCGCGGCGGGCAACCAGTGGTGTGCCGACTCGATCGTCCAGCGGACGCTCGGCGGCATCACCCACGGCAACATCAGCTGGCAGAACCGGCCGACGTACCAGCAGGTGGTGGAGTTCACGTCGCACAGGTGAGGTCCCACTTGTGAGGCGCGAGTGGCGGCGGGTCAGCGAATGCGGCCCGCCGCCACCACCAGCTGCGCCAGTTCCCGGTGCACGATGTCGCTGTGCGCGCCGGCCGGCGGCCCGCCGCGCCTGACCACCTCGGCCGCGTCGACGTTCACACATCCCGACGACGGCAGCTGCGCCCGCAAGGCCTCGGCGAGCTTGAAGGACTTGGTGCCCGGCACGGCCTGCACGCCGTCGTGTCCCATCGCTCCCCACTTGGCGCCCAGCGCCCGCCCGATGTCGAAGCCTTCGACGGCCCCGCGCGCGTCGCCCGCCGTCCGGGAGGCCAGCGGATACATCGTGCCGAGGGCCGAGTCGTGGCGGGAGTAGCAGCACACCAGCGGACCGGCGATGCGACGGTGCCGGTCCTTCAGCACGCCTCCCACGCGCGCGTCGTGCGGCAAGCGGGCCGCGAAGGCGTAGTGGGAGAAGGCCCCTTGGAGTAGCGTCACCGACTTCACCGTGCGCACGCCCTCCGGCAGCCCGCGCAGTGCGAACGACACCAGCCGTGCGCCGAAGCTGTGCCCGACGAGGTGCACGCGCACATCCGGCGCCGCCGCGGCCAGTTGCCCGAGCACCCGGCCGAGCCCGCGCTCACCGACCGTCCCCGCGCGCCGTTTCATCGCGTAGTACGTCGCCTGGCGCAGCAGCTCCTGGGCGCCGTCCCACGGGTTGGGCAGCGTGAACCGCGCCGCCGCGTCCGGGGATTCGAGGTGCGCCAGCGCCCCCGCGAACTCCGCGCAGACCTCCGCCGTCGCCCCCGAGAGCATCACCGGTTCGCTCTGCGGCACCCCCTCCGCCAGCGTGTCCGCCGCGAACGGCGCCTGCGGTCCCGTTGCCACCTCCACCAGCAACCGCACCAGCCGCCCGAACTCCTCCAACCTGGCCTCCTCGCCCGACCGCTGGTCCAGCAGCCGCGCGATCCGGTCGATCACGGTGGCCCGGCCGGGAAAGGTCTCGTGCAGCGCGTGCCGGATGTCCTTGTCCAGCGCCGGACGCGGCGGCGGCTCGGCGGCCACGGCGCGCGGAAAGTCCGGGATCGGCTCGTCCGAGAACCGCATCGACGGCCACACCACACCGGCGTACCCGATCCTGGCCGCCGGAGCGAGCCCGGGGAGCGGCGCGAAGAAGCCGCTGAAGAGCCGGGTCGCGCTCGAGCGGTCGTTGTTCCAGCCGTGTGCGAAGACGACGAGGTCGCGCACGCGGTGTTTCCGGACCCCCGCGAGCAGCCGGTCCCGTTTCCGGCCGTCCGTGTCCCCGTCCGCGTCGAAGGTGAGTTCCCAGTAGGGAGTCACACTCATTGCCGGATCAGTCATGGCAGGCCCCCTGATCCCCCGGATCGGCTGCGATGTGCGCGCATCGTCCCGCTGCCGGCCGGAGTTGGCCATACCCCGTGCCTCGTCCGGGTGATTCACCGGCTCACCGGTGCCTCACGGCCGCCCTTCCTTGATACATACCGACCGGTTAGTCTGACCGTTGCGGGAGCAGAGCCGATTCTCGTCGTGTCGAAGGAGACCGATGGTGGAAGCCGTGCGGGATGCGGGAGTGGTCGTCACCGGAGCGGGGGGCGGCATCGGGGCCGCGCTGGCCCGCCGCTTCGCCGCCGAGGGCGCCCGGGTCGTGGTCAACGACCTGGACGCCGGCCGGGCGAAGGCGGTCGCCGAGGAGATCGGCGCCATCGCGCTGCCGGGGGACGCCTCCGCGATCGTCACCGAGGCCCGCGAGGCGCTCGGCGGTACGGTCGACGTCTACTGCGCCAACGCGGGCGTCGCCTCCGCGGGCGGGGACGCCGACGTACCGCTCGACGAGCAGGCCTGGGCCGCATCCTGGGACGTCAACGTCATGGCCCATGTCCGTGCGGCCCACGAACTGCTCCCCGGCTGGCTCGAGCGTGGCAGCGGCCGCTTCGTCTCCACCGTCTCGGCCGCCGGGCTGCTCACCATGATCGGCGCCGCCCCCTACAGCGTCACCAAGCACGGCACGTACGCCTTCGCCGAGTGGCTGTCGCTGACGTATCGCCACCGGGGCGTCAAGGTCCACGCGATCTGTCCGCAGGGCGTGCGCACCGACATGCTGGATGCCACCGGCAGCGCGGGCGACTTCGTGCTCCGGTCGACCGCGATCGCCCCGGAGGTCGTGGCGGAGGCCCTGTTCAAGGGCATCGAGGAGGACCGCTTCCTGATCCTGCCGCACCCCGAGGTCGCGAAGTTCTACCAGGCCAGGGCCGCCGACCCCGACCGCTGGCTGACGAACATGAACCGCCTCCAGCAGAAGTGGGAGGCGGGCCGGTGACCGACTCGTGCTACGCGGCCAAGCCCTGGCTGGCCCTGCTCAACGACGCCCAGCGCGCCCCGATCGCCCCGGCCGACTCCCTCGTCCACGCCCTGCGCCGGGTCGTCGCCGAGACCCCGGACCGCACCGCCCTCGCCTACTTCGACGGACGGCTGAGCTACCGCGAGGTCGACGAGCTGAGCGACTCCGTCGCCGGGCACCTCGCCGCCCGCGGCCTGGAGCGCGGCGACCGCGTGGCGGTCCTGTTGCAGAACTCCCCGCACTTCGTGCTCGCCGTGCTGGGCGCCTGGAAGGCGGGCGCGACGGTTGTCCCCGTCAACCCCATGTACAAGTCCGGAGAGGTCGGCCACGTCCTGCGGGACGGCGAGGTGACCGCGCTGATCTGCTCGGACCGGGCCTGGGAGTCGTATCTGCGCGAGACGGCCGCCGACTCACCGGTGCGGATCGTGCTGACCGGCTGCGAGCTGGACTTCCAGAGCCGCGGGGACGCGCGCGTGCTGACCTTCGAGCGGCTGCCGCGGCCGGCGGACACCGACGACCTCGCCGCCGTGGCCCGCGCGGGCCACCATGCGCCCGACGGTCGGGACCCGGGCCCCTTGGACATCGCGCTGATCAGCTACACCTCGGGCACGAGCGGCACCCCCAAGGGCGCCACCAACACGCACGGCAACATCATGTACAACGCCGAGCGGCAGCGGACCGGGTTGACACTGCCCGACCCGCCCGTGTACTTCGCCATGGCGCCGCTGTTCCACATCACCGGGATGGTCTGCGAACTCGCCGCCTGTCTCAACAGCGCCGGCCTGCTGGTCCTCGCGTACCGCTTCGAGGCGGGTGTCGTCCTCGACGCGTTCGCCGAGCACGGGCCGCACTACACGGTCGGCCCGTCGACCGCCTTCATGGCGCTGGCCGCCCACCCGTCCGTCACGCCGGACCACTTCTCCTCCTTCGTCAACATCTCCTCCGGCGGTGCCCCGCTGCCGCCCGCCCTGGTGGAGAAGTTCCGGGCCGGCTTCGGCCCGTACCTCCGCAACGGCTACGGGCTGACGGAGTGTTCCGCGCCCTGTGCCTCGGTGCCGCCCTCGCTGGAGGCGCCCGTCGACCCGGTATCCGGCACGCTCGCCGTCGGTGTGCCGGGCCCCGAAACGGTCGTACGCATCCTCGACGACCAGGGCGCGGAGGTGCCCTTCGGCGAGCAGGGCGAGATCGTCGTACGGGGGCCGCAGGTCGTCCCCGGCTACTGGCGGCGCCCCGACGCCACCGCCGAGGCCTTCCCGGACGGGGAACTGCGCACCGGTGACATCGGCTTCATGGACCCCCAGGGCTGGCTGTACGTCGTCGACCGCAAGAAGGACATGATCAACGCGTCCGGCTTCAAGGTGTGGCCGCGCGAGGTCGAGGACGTGCTGTACACGCACCCGGCGGTGCGCGAGGCGGCCGTCGTGGGGATGCCCGACGGGTACCGCGGGGAGACTGTCAAGGCGTATATCAGTCTGCGTCCGGGCGCCGAAGCGGACCCTGCCGCACTCGCCGCGTACTGCAAGGAGAGACTGGCCGCCTACAAATACCCGCGTCAGGTGGAGATCCTGCCCGACCTGCCGAAGACGGCGAGTGGGAAGATCCTCCGTCGGGAACTGCGTTCCCGCACGCAAGGCTAGAAACAGCAGCTCGTGAAAGGCAGGTGGCGGCAGTGCCCAGGACGACGGACGGTGACGGGACCCCCGTGCCGCAGCGGCTCCTTGCCGCCGCCACACGGCTCTTCGCCGAGCAGGGCTACGACCGCACCTCGGTGCAGGAGATCGTCGAGGCGGCAGGCGTCACCAAAGGTGCGCTGTACCACTACTTCGGCTCCAAGGACGATCTCCTGCACGAGGTGTACGCGCGCGTGCTGCGCGTCCAGCAGGAGAGACTCGACGCGTTCGCGGACGCCGACGAGCCCGTCGAGAAGCGGCTGAGGGACGCGGCGGCCGACGTCGTGGTCACGACGATCGACAAGCTCGACGACGCGATGATCTTCTGGCGTTCGATGCACCACCTGAGCCCCGAGAAGAACAAACAGGTGCGGGCCGAACGCCGGCGCTACCACGAACGCTTCCGCGCGCTCGTCGAGGAGGGCCAGCAGGCGGGCGTCTTCTCCAAGGCGACCCCCGCCGACCTGGTCGTCGACTACCACTTCGGCTCCGTGCACCACCTGTCGACCTGGTACCGCCCCGACGGCCCGCTCAGCCCGCAGGAGGTCGCCGACCACCTGGCCGACCTGCTGCTGCGGGCGCTGCGGCCGTAGCTGTCACAGGTACTTCTTCAACTCCCGTCGGGCCAGCGACCGCTGGTGCACCTCGTCCGGACCGTCCGCGATCATCAGCGTGCGGGCGCCGGCGTAGAGCTCGGCCAGCGGGAAGTCCTGGCTGACGCCGCCCGCACCGTGCAGCTGGATCGCGCGGTCGATGATGTCGACGACCGTGCGGGGCGTGGCGATCTTGATGGCCTGGATCTCGGTGTGGGCGCCCCGGTTGCCGACGGTGTCCATCATCCAGGCCGTCTTGAGGACCAGCAGGCGCAGCTGCTCCACGGCGACCCGCGCGTCCGCGATCCAGTTGTGGACCACGCCCTGCTGGGCCAGCGCCTTGCCGAAGGCGTCGCGGGAGACGGCCCGCCGGCACATCAGCTCGATGGCCCGCTCGGCCATGCCGATCAGCCGCATGCAGTGGTGGATACGGCCGGGACCGAGCCGGGCCTGGGCGATGGCGAAGCCGCCGCCCTCCTCGCCGATCAGGTTCGACACCGGCACGCGCGCGTGGTCGAAGATCACCTCGGCGTGGCCGCCGTGGTAGTGGTCCTCGTAGCCGAAGACCTGCATCGCGCGCTCGATCGTGACCCCGGGGGTGTCGCGGGGGACCAGGATCATGGACTGCTGGCGGCGGAGGTCGGCGCCGTCCGGGTCGGTCTTGCCCATCACGATGAAGATCTTGCAGTCCGGGTTCATCGCCCCGGAGATGTACCACTTGCGGCCGGTGACGACGTACTCGTCGCCGTCCCTCGCGATGTGTGTGGTGATGTTCGTGGCGTCGGACGAGGCCACGTCCGGCTCCGTCATCGCGAACGCCGAACGGATCTCGCCCGCCAGCAGCGGCTGAAGCCACTGCTTCTTCTGCTGCTCGTCCGCGAACTGCGCCAGCACCTCCATGTTGCCGGTGTCGGGCGCCGCGCAGTTCGTCACCGTGGGCGCCAACTGCGGGGAGCGCCCGGTGATTTCGGCGAGGGGTGCGTACTGGAGGTTCGTCAGCCCGGCGCCGTACTCGGAGTCCGGGAGGAAGAGGTTCCACAGGCCCTGCTTGCGGGCCTCGGCCTTCAGCTCCTCGACCACGGCCGGGGTGTCCCACGGCGAGGCCAGCCGCGCGCGCTGCTCGTGGGCGACGGCCTCGGCCGGGTAGACGTACTCGTCCATGAAGGCGAGCAGCTTGGCGCGCAGTTCCTCGGTGCGCGCGTCGAACGCGAAATCCATGGTGGATCAGCCTTCCTGGAGAGTGGTCAGGCCGTGCTCGATGAAGACGGGGACCAGGTCGCCGATGCGGTCGAAGCCGGGGCCGACCGTCTGGCCGAGGGTGTAGCGGTAGTGGATGCCCTCAAGGATCACGGCGAGCTTGAACCAGGCGAAGGCCGTGTACCAGGAGACCGCGGAGACGTCACGCCCCGAGCGCGCCGCGTACCGCTCGATCAGCTCGGCGGGCGAGGGGTGCCCGGCGGCCTCGGCCGTCGTGAAGACCGGCGACTCGGGCGTGCCGAGCGGGATGCTGTACATCACCAGCAGGCCGAGGTCGGTGAGCGGGTCGCCGAGCGTGGACATCTCCCAGTCGAGGATCGCCTTGATCCGGTCGTCGTCACCGATCAGGACGTTGTCGAGCCGGTAGTCGCCGTGTACGACCGCGGGGGCGGGGGAGTGCGGCAGCCGGCGGCCGAGGGTCGCGTGCAGCTCGTCGATGCCGGCCAGGTCGCGGTTGCGGGAGGCGTCCAGCTGTTTGCCCCAGCGCCGCAGTTGCCGGTCCAGAAAGCCCTCCGGGCGGCCGAAGTCGCCGAGGCCCACCTCGACGGGGTCCACCGCGTGCAGCTCGACGAGCGTGTCCACCAGGGAGAGTACGGCGCCCCGGGTGCGCTCCGGGCCGAGCGGGGCCAGCTGGTCGGCGGTGCGGTACGGCGTGCCCGCCACGAACTCCATGACGTAGAAGGGCGAGCCGAGCACCGCCCCGTTCTCGGGGTTCTCGCACAGCAAGACGGGGCGCGGCACCGGCACGTCCGTCGGGTACAGCGCGCTGATCACCCGGTGCTCGCGCTTCATGTCGTGCGCGGTGGCCAGGACATGGCCGAGTGGGGGCCGCCGTACGACCCACTTCGCGCTGCCGTCGGAGACCGCGTAGGTGAGGTTCGACCGTCCGCCCTCGATCAGCCGGCCGGTCAGCGGGCCGTGCACCAGGCCGGGCCGCTCGCGGTCGAGCAGGTCGCGCAGCCGGTCGAGATCGAGTCCGGGGGGATGGTCGGGGCTCATCAATGCTCCTACGGACGGGTGGACAACGACCCGACCAATGATGCCGACCGGTCGGTATGTCGTCCAGTGTGGGGGCCGAACGTGATCGGGGCCACGATATGCCGACAGCTCCCCGCCGGGGTGGCGGGGAGCTGTCGGCGATACCTTCTCGGCCAGCCCGAGGCAAGCGTCCGGTCAGTGGTCGTCCCAGTGGCCCTCGTGCTCGGCGTGCCGGTGGCCGTCGTGCAGGTAGTCGACGTGGTCGCCGTGCAGGACGCTCTCGTGTCCGCAGTCCTCCCCGTGCCGATGGGTGTGGCCCTCGTGGGAGACATGCTCGACGGGCTCGCACTCGTCCCAGTGACGGCCATGCGTGCGGTGCAGATGCCCGGCGTGCGCGTAGTCGACGTGATCGCCGTGCGGCACCTCGGTGTGGCCGCAGTCCGGACCGTGGGTGTGCGTATGGGCGGCGTGTTCCTGGTGGAGGGTGGTCATGGTGTTCGCCTTCGAAGGTGCGGGTGATGACGTCGGACAGGCTGCCACGCGGAAGGGGGCATATCCGGTGATTCGGTCTGCGTGGCGTACGGGTACCCCGGGGTGGGCGTCTGGGTGCGTCGGGGGTGGACGGGTGTTTCGGGGGGTGGCGGGGGTGCCTGGGGTGGGTGTGTGGGTGTTTCGGGGTGGTGGCGGGGTGTCTTGGGTGGGTGTGTGGGTGTTTCGGGGTGGTGGC
>NZ_JBFAIR010000011.1:79847-284363 GCF_040654815.1 Streptomyces sp. NPDC050619
GGCCGGGTGCTTCGGGAGGGTTGCCGGGGTGCCTTGGGTGGGTGTCTGGGTGCGTCGGGGGTGGACGGGTGCTTCGGGGAGGTGGCCGGGGTGCCTGGGGTGGGTGTGTGGGTGTTCCGGGGTGGTGGCGGGGTGTCTTGGGTGGGTGTGTGGGTGTTTCGGGGTGGTGGCCGGGTGCTTCGGGAGGGTTGCCGGGGTGCCTTGGGTGGGTGTCTGGGTGCGTCGGGGGTGGACGGGTGCTTCGGGGAGGTGGCCGGGGTGCCTTGGGTAGGCGTCCGGGTGCCCGGGGAGGGCGGGGGTACCCCGGGAAGGCGGCCGGGTACCCCGGGAAGGCGGCCCGGATACCCCGGGAAGGCCCCCGGACACCCGGGAAGGCCCCCGGCCCCCCGGGAGCAGGCTCACGGACGGTTCAGAAGACGAGCGCCGCCGCGCATACCGCCAGTGCCACCGTGAGCAGGGCACCCGCTGTCGCGTGCCAGGGAGTGAGTGCCGGGGGGCTGCTGGTGGCTGCCAGGGTGCGGATGCGGCGGTGGGCGATGAACAGGAAGGCCAGCCAGAGGGCGCAGCACACGGCGCCGACGACGACGCCGGTCGCCGAGGCCCCGCCGTGCAGCGCGGTCTTCATGGCGAGCAGGGCGGCGGCGGTGCTCGACAGTGTCGTACGCCGCCAGGCGAGCCGGGTCCGCTCGGGCTGGAGCCCGGGGTCCCGGTCCGCGGCGGTCCGAGCGGCCGGCCCGCTCACCCTTCCCACCCGAAAAGGACCACGACGACCATGGCGACGGCCACGATGGTGACCGCGAGACTCAGCAGCGCCGGGAACCGCGACACCGGCAGGTCCTCGCCGCGACGCATGGCCCGCTCGCAGCGCAGCCAGTGGTTGACCGCGCGCAGCGAGCACAGCACGCCCGCCGCGAGCAGCGCGAGCGCCAGCCCGACCCGCCAGCCCCAGCGCAGGTCCGGCAGGAACTGGTCCACCGCGAAGCCGCCGCCGATCAGCGCCAGCGCGGTGCGCAGCCAGGCCAGAAAGGTGCGCTCGTTCGCCAGCGAGAAGCGGTAGTCGGGCGTGCCGCCCTCCTGCCGGATCTGCTGGGGCGCGAACCACAGCCGGACGTTCCGTGCGAATTCGATCACGCGCAGGACCCTATCCGGCCGTCTTGCGCCGGGGTAGGCAGGGCGTCCGTCACCCCATCGACCGGTAAGCCTTGAGCCGCTCGTACGCCGCCAGCCCGTCCGGCACCCACTCCCACTCCCGCAGGCGGCGCTCCACCTCGTCCTCCGGCAGGAAGTCGTGCCAGGCCACTTCCTCGACCTGGGGGCTGACCGGGAGGTCGAAGCGGACCTCGTACACCGACGACCACCAGGTCTTGCCGGCGCCGTCGTCGTAGAGGAACTTGAAGAGGTACTCGGGACGCGGCAGTCCGCTCACGCCCAGTTCCTCCTCGGCCTCGCGCAGGGCGGCGTCGTCGTAGGACTCGCCCGCGCCGACCACTCCGCCGACGAACATGTCGTAGAGGGAGGGGAAGACCAGCTTGGTGGGTGTACGTCGGTGGACGAAGACGCGGCCTTCGGTGTCCCTGGCCTGGATGAACACACAGCGGTGGCGCAGGCCCTTCGCGTAGGCCTCGCCGCGCGGGGACTGGCCGATGACCCGGTCGTTCTCGTCGACGATGTCGAGGATCTCGTCAGCAGCACTCATGTACCCAATAAAGCAGAGAGCCCTTTCAACCAAAGCAGAGAGCCCTTTGAACCCGGGAGGGAGCCGCTTGCGAGCGGACCGGTCAGCGCGCTTGCAGGTCCCGCGCCCGCTCGGGCTGTGCCGCGCCGGACGGCATCGCCGGGTGCAGCCCCAGCAGCACGATGCCCGTCACGATCCCGGCGAGCCCGACCGCCTCCCAGGCCAGCGCCCCCGTGTCGGTGCGCAGTTGGTCGCCGAGGAAGCCGACGCCGCAGATGATCCCGGCGATCGGCTGGGCCGCCGTCAGGGCGGGCAGCGACATCCGCAGCGGCGCCGTCTCGAACGCGCTCTGCACCAGGACCAGGCCGGTGACGCCGAGTGCCAGCACGGCGTACGGCTGCCAGCCGGTCAGCAGTTCCACCAGGCCGCCCTCGGAGAACCGCTGCCCGCTCACCCGGGTCAGCGCGTCCTGCACGCCGTAGAGCAGACCGGCGGCCAGCGCGAGCAGGACCGGGCCGGAACTCAGCCGGGAGCGTTTCGCGTGCGTCGTGAGCAGCAGGGCGAGACCGATCATCGCGCCGATGATCAGCCAGTGGCGCAAGGGGTCGGTGATCGCGGAGCCGCCGCGCGGCTCACCCGCCACGATGAACGCGGTCACGCCGCCCGCGAGCAGCGCGAGGCCCGCCCAGCCCTGGCGGCCCAGCGGCTGCTTGCTCTGCTTGCGGGAGAGGGCGAGCGCGAAGAGCAGGTTCGTGGCGAGCAGGGGCTCCACCAGGGAGATCTCGCCCTGGCCCAGCGCGATCGCGCCGAGGACCATGCCGGCCACCATCAGCCCGATGCCGCCGAGCCAGCGCGGGACCTTCATCAGGTCCAGGAGCAGCCGGGGCGAGAGGAAGTCGCTCAGTGGGGCCTGGCGGGCCGCGTTCTGCTGGAGCACGAAGCCGAAACCCAGACAGCAGGCCGCGCCCAAGGCGAGAACAAGAACCAGCACCGACACGCCGCGTACCTCGATCTTCCCGTCGACTCGGTCACGCTGCCTCGGTGGTCAAGGGCGGGTGGCGCGTCCGTGTCCCCACACTGCGGGGTCGGAGCGGGCAGCGCCATGGCCTACGCCACAGCCATGACGTGCCGAAGCAATTGACGCGTGTAATGCCCGAGCGGCCCTTGACGGAAAGCGTTGGCGGCGGATTGGCTGTGCGTGATCAGCTGATGGCAATCCGAAACGTCCAGACCAGAAAACTTCACAAGACCTACTAGACCCAACCAGACCCACAAGAATCACAAGACCCACAAGAATCACAAGACCCACAAGAGGTCCACCGCGGTGTCCCCACCCCCGCCCCGCTTCGGTCGCAGTCGTCGGCACGTCGCCGCCCAAGCCCTCGACGCCGCCCTCGGCGCCGCGCTCGACTCCGCCCTGGATGACTGCGAACTCGTCGGCGTGCGGGCCGCGTTGGCGCAAGGACGGTGGCAGGCCGCCCGTTCGCTGCTCGCGCACACACGTGACGACTGGGACCGCCGAGGCCACCAGGTCACGGTCCTGGCCCGGGAGCCGTACTGCGCCGCCTGGGCCCGGGACTGGCTGCTCGCCGAGCCCGACTCCGCCGATGCCGCCGTCCTGCTCGCCTTATCCCTGGTCCAGCGTGCCCTGCGGGGCAAGGAGCAGCCAGCCCTGGCCCGCGAGGTCTGCCGATCCGCCGCCGCGTCGGTGCCCGCCGACCCCACCCCCTGGCTCGGCCTGCTCATGCTGGAGCAGGCCGGCGGCGCCGGAGACGAAGCCGTCCGCCTCTTCGACGAGGTCCGCGCGCGGTACGCCGACCACCACCACGCCCACCATCTGATGGTCGCCCGCCTCGCCGAGCGCCACGCCGAGGCCGGCCCGGACCCGCTCCACGAGGTCTACGACTTCGCCCAGTGGGCGGCCGAGCAGGCCCCCGCCGACTCCCCGCTCGCGATCCTCCCGGTCGTCGCGCACGCCGAGCGCTACCGCGTACTGGCCGCCGCCGGCCACGAGCCCCCCGACCCGGCGGCCTCCGGCCACTGGACGGGCGGCCGGGCCCGCCAGGTGATGAAGGCCGCCTTCGACTGGTGGCTGGAGTGGGAGCACGAGGGCCACCCGCGCCGTCTGGTCGACCTGAACTTCCTCGCCCACGCCAAGGTCTGCGAGGGCCGGGGCGCCGAGGCCGCCGCTCTCTTCCACCGCATCGGCGACCACGCGACCGAGGCGCCCTGGTCGTACCCGGACCGCGACCCTTACTCCGCCTTCCGCGCCGCCCGCGACAGCGCGCTCGGTACGGCCTGACACCTGGAGTGACCGTAAGAAGTGATTACGGAACTCTGACGAGCACTCGCGATCCCTGGCCCATCACGGGTCCCGAGTGCTCGAATGGACCCGTGAACCCAGAACAGCCCGAGCCACAGGACGAGGACCGGCCCCAATCACAGGGCGAGGGCCGGTCCGAATCACAGGGCAAGGACCGGTCCGATGAGCGGGGCAAGGACCGACCCGAGGAGCGAGGCGCGCCGGTCGGCCGCCGTGTCCTCCTCGGCACCCTGGGCCTGGGCGCGCTCGGCGTGTTCGCCGCGCCCGCCCTGCAACGGGGCCTGGAGGGCTTCCTCGGCAGCGCCGCCGACAAGGACCCGACCGGACTCACGGGCCTGCTCCCGAACGGCGGCGGCTTTCGCTACTACTCCGTCGCGTCCTCCGTGCCCCACAAGAACGCCACGAACTACCGCCTCACCGTCGACGGCCTGGTCGACCGCCCCGGCAGCTACACGCTGGACGACCTGCGTGCCCTGCCGCAGACCCGCATGGTCAAGGACGTCCAGTGCGTCACCGGCTGGCGGGTCCCCGACACCCCCTTCGAGGGGGTACGCCTGTCCCGGCTCCTGGACGCGGCGGGAGTGCGCCCCTCGGCCGGGGCGGTGCGCTTCACCTGCTTCGACGGCACGTACACCGAGAGCCTCACCCTCGACCAGGCCCGCCGCTCCGACGTCCTGGTCGCCCTGCGCATGCAGGACAAGGACCTCGGCCACTCCCACGGCGGCCCGGTCCGCCTCTACGTCGCGCCGATGTACTTCTACAAGTCCGCCAAGTGGCTCTCCGGCATCACCGTCACCGAGGACGTGAAGCCGGGCTACTGGGAGGAGCGGGGCTACGACGTGGACGCCTGGGTGGGCCGATCGAACGGGCGGGACGATGAGCCTACGAGTTGAGGTACCCGCGCCGGAATCGTCGCGCATCCGGCGCTTCGGCCGGACCCAGCGCTGGGTGCACCGGACCACGGCCGCGCTGATGGGCGTGTGCGTGGTCACGGCGGCCTGTCTGTACATCCCCCAGTTCGCCGAACTCGTCGGCCGCCGCGAGCTCGTGGTCCGGGTCCACGAGTGGACCGGGCTCGCCCTGCCCGTGCCGGTCCTGGCGGGCCTCGTCTCCCGCGCCTTCCGCTCCGACCTGCGCGTCCTGAACCGCTTCGGCCCGCACGACCGGCGCTGGCTGCGTGCCGCCCTGCGCCGCGACAAACGGCCCTCCGCCCGCCCGGCCGGCAAGTTCAACGCCGGACAGAAGGTCTACGCGGCCTGGATCGCGGGCGCGACGCTGGTGATGCTGGGCACGGGCCTGCTGATGTGGTTCACCCACCTCGCCCCGCTGATGTGGCGCACCAGCGCGACCTTCGTCCACGACTGGCTCGCGCTGACCATCGGCATCGTCCTGGCCGGCCACATCGGCATGGCCCTGGCCGACCCGGAGGCCCGCCGGGGCCTGCGCACCGGTTCGGTGAGCCGGGAGTGGGCCGACCGCGAACATCCGCTGTGGCGGCCGTAGCGCACGAGCTTCGCTGCGGAGGCCGTAGGCCCACGAGCATCCGCTGCGCGGCCGTAGGCTCACGAGCCTCCGCCGCGGCGGCCACAGCCCCACGAGCATCCGCCGCAGCGGCCACAGCCCCACGAACCTCCGCTGCGGCGGCCACAGCCCCTGCCGTCGTCACCCGCCGCCGAAGTCCAGCAGCACCTTGCACGACCGGCTCCGGTCCGCCGCCAGCGCGAACGCCGACTCCGCCTCCGCCACCGGGACCACCGCGCTGACCAGCCCGTCGAACACCGGCTCGGCCGCGAGCAGTTCCAGCGCCGCGTCGAACTCCCCGTCGAAACGGAACGCTCCGCGCAGCTCGATCTCCCGGCTCACCACGAGGTTCCCCGCGAACGGGCTCTGCCCGGGCGGCAGCATCCCGAGCTGTACGACGACCCCGCCCCGCCGCACCAGACGGAGACAGGTGTCGAGACCGGCGGCGACCCCCGAGGCCTCGACGGCCGCGTCGACCTCGGACGGCCACCCGGGATCGGCCGGATCATCCGCCCGTACCACGGTGTCGGCGCCCGCCGCGGAGGCGTACCGCAGCGCCACCGGGAGCAGGTCCGTCACCGTCACGTGCGCCGCGCCCGCCGCCTTCGCCGCCGCGACCACCAGACACCCGATCGGGCCCGCGCCGGTGACCAGCACGTGCTTGCCCCGCAGGTCCCCGGCCCGCCGCACCGCGTGCAGCGCCACCGACAGCGGTTCGGCGAGGGCCGCCCGGCGCGGCTGAAGACCGGCCGGAAGCGGCCGCAACTGCTCGGCCGGGACGACCACTTGGGCCGCGAAGCCGCCCTGGACGTGCGGGAAGCGCGCCGCGCTGCCGAGGTAACGCGTGTCCCGGCAGACGTTCCGCCGCCCGTCCACGCACTCCGGGCACACCCCGCAGGGAGTCGCCGGGTGGACCGCGACGGCCGTACCGGGAACGGGACCTGACGCTTCGTCACCGTACGAGACGACCGTCCCCACCACCTCGTGGCCCAGCAGCATCGGCTCCCGGAGCCGGAAGTCGCCGACCCCGCCGTGCCGCCAGTAGTGCAGGTCGGAGCCGCACACGCCCCCGTACCGCACGGCGACGACCGCCTGCCCGGCGCCGGGAGACGGCACCGGCAACTCCTCGACGCGCAGGTCGCCCTCGCCGTGGATCACACATCCGAGCATCCCTGAGACCCCTTTCACAGCACGCTTCACAGCACGCTCGTCATACCGCCGTCGACATACAGCACCTGCCCGCCGACGAAGTCCGCGGCGGGCGAGGCGAGGAACAGCACCCCGCCCACCAGGTCCTCCGTACGGCCCCAGCGCCCGGCCGGGGTGCGCCTGCGCACCCACGCGCTGAACTCCTCGTCGTCGACGAGAGGTTGGGTCAGCTCGGTCTCGATGTAGCCGGGGCCGAGGCCGTTGACCTGCACGCCGTGCGGACCCCAGTCCGCGCACATGCCCTTGGTGAGCATCTTCAGCGCGCCCTTGGTGGCCGCGTAGGGCGCGATGCCCGGGCGGGCCACCTCGCTCTGGAGCGAACAGATGTTGATGATCTTTCCGTGGCCGCGTTCCGTCATCCGGCGGGCGGCTTCCCGGCCGACCAGGAAGGCGCTCGTCAGGTTGGTGTCCAGGATCCGGTGCCAGTCCGAGTCCGTGAACTGAAGGAGTGGGGCGCGCAGTTGCATGCCCGCGTTGTTGACCAGGATGTCGAGCGGGCCGACCCGTTCCTCGACGTCCGCTATGCCGGCGGCGACCGAGGGGCCGTCGGTGACGTCGAACACGGCCGTGCGGACGTCACCAGGCAGCTCGCCCGACAACTCGGCGGCGGCCTTGGTGAGCCGGTCGGCGTCCCGTCCGTTGAGGACCACCGTGCAGCCGGCCTCCGCCAGGCCACGGGCGAGCGCGAGCCCGATGCCCCGGCTGGAGCCGGTGACCAGGGCCGTCCGGCCGCTGATGTCGAACAGAGGATGACTCATCCTCGTACTCCTCGTCGCCGTACTTCTAAATGATCAGGGAAAGAAGCAGGACCAGGCCGCCCGCGACCACCGAGATGATCGTCTCCATGACGGACCAGGTCTTGATGGTCTGGCCGACGTTCAGGCCGAAGTACTCCTTCACCAGCCAGAACCCGGCGTCGTTGACATGGCTGAAGAAGAGCGAGCCCGCGCCGATGGCCAGGACCAGCAGGGCGGTGTGGGTGGTCGACATGTCGGCCGCGAGAGGCGCGACCAGGCCGGCCGCCGAGACCGTCGCCACCGTCGCCGAGCCGGTTGCGAGGCGGATGCCCACCGCGATCAGCCAGGCCAGCAGCAGTGCCGGGATCGACCAGTCCTTGGAGATGTCCAGGATCATCTGGCCCACGCCGGTGTCGATCAGCGTCTGCTTGAAGCCGCCGCCCGCGCCGACGATCAGCAGGATGCCGGCGATGGGCGCGAGGCCCTTCTCGACGAGCGGCGTAAGCCGCTCCTTGCCGAACCCGGCGGGCCGCAGCAGCGTGAAGATGCCGACGAGCACGGCGGCGAGCAGGGCGATCAGCGGGGAGCCGATGACGTCGAAGACGCGCTGGGTGAGGTTGGCGGGGTCGTCCACGACGATGTCGACCAGCGCCTTGGAGAGCATCAGGACGACCGGGAGGAGGATGGTGGCCAGCGTGGGGCCGAAGCCGGGACGCTTCTCCAGCTCCTCGGTGGCGCGCTGGGGAATCATGCGGTCCGGTGCCGGGACATCCACCCAGCGGGCCGCGTACCGGGAGAACAGCGGCCCGGCGATGATCACCGTCGGTATGGCGACGAGCACGCCGAGCGCCAGCGTGACACCCAGGTTGGCCTTGACCGCGTCGATCGCGACCAACGGCCCGGGGTGCGGCGGGACCAGACCGTGCATCACGGACAGACCGGCGAGCGCCGGTATGCCGATCCGCATGAGCGAGTAGTTGCCGCGCTTGGCGACCATCAGCACGACCGGGATCAGCAGCACCACGCCGACCTCGAAGAACAGCGGCAGACCGATCACCGAGGCGATCAGCACCATCGCCCACGGCATCGTACGGCCGCTCGCCTTCGCCAGGATCGTGTCGACGATCTGGTCGGCGCCGCCGGAGTCGGCGAGCATCTTGCCGAGGATCGCGCCCAGGGCGATCAGCACGCCGACGCCCGCGACCGTGGTGCCGAGCCCGGTGGTGAAGCTGGTGATGACCTTGTCGAGCGGCGCCCCGGCGAACGCCCCGAGCGCCAGCGACCCGATGGTCAGCGACAGGAAGGCGTGGAGCTTGAACTTGGTGATGAGCAGGACTATGACGGCGATGCCCGCCAGCACGGCGATGCCCAGCTGAGCGTGGCCGGCCGAGGTGATGGGCTCGACGGCGTCCGCTGCCAGCACCTCGACGTTGAGTCTGGTCACGGGGGTTCCCTTGCAGGTACGGGGATGGGGGGAGGGGTGGGGGGTGTGGGGGTGTGGGGGTGGGGACGGAGAGCGGGTTACGCGGGCGGCTCAGGAAGTGCCGCCAGGGCCGTCATGGCCCGTTCGGTGATGTCCTCGGGGCTGCCGGAGACGTCCACGGCGACCCCCGCCTCGTCCGGCGCGAGCGGCTGGAGCGTGGCGAACTGGGAGTCGAGCAACGCCGTCGGCATGAAGTGCCCCTGCCGGTGCGACATCCGGTCCTCGATCAGCGCGCGGTCGCCCGCGAGATGCACGAACACCAGATCCGGTGCGGCGGCCCGCAGCCGGTCACGGTACGACCGTTTCAGCGCGGAGCAGCTGACCACCCCGCCGAGCCCGGCACGCGCGTGTGCCCATTCGCCGATGGAGTCCAGCCAGGGCAGGCGGTCCTCGTCGGTGAGCGGAACACCGGCCGACATCTTCTCGATGTTGGCCGGTGGGTGGAAGTCGTCGCCCTCGGCATACGGAACGCCTAGCCGGGCCGCGAGCAGGGGACCGATGGTGGTCTTGCCGGTGCCCGCGACGCCCATGACCACGACGACATGGGGGGTACTCATCGCTGCCTCACTGTCTGAATGTCTGCGTCGACACGTGATGTCGACGCAACTGAAACCGATTAGGTACGACGAATTCAAGAGTCTGTGACAAATAAGTCTGACCTTTTCTTCCGGTGACGTGCCACGTACGCTGAGTGCATGAGCACTTCGGGCCGGGGGCTGCACGGCCGGGTACTGGAAACCCTCGGCCCGGCGATCACCGCGGGTGAGTACCCGCCCGGCAGCGTCCTGCGCACCGACGAACTGGCGCAGCGATTCGACGTCTCGCGCTCGGTGATGCGCGAGGCGGTCCGGGTCCTGGAGTCCATGCACCTGGTCGAGTCCCGCCGCCGTGTGGGCGTGACGGTGCGTCCCACGGCCGAGTGGAACGTCTACGATCCCCAGGTCATCCGCTGGCGGCTGGCCGGCGCCGACCGCCCGCGGCAGCTGCGCTCGCTCACGGTGCTGCGTTCCGCGGTCGAACCGATCGCCGCGGGCCTGGCCGCCAAGCACGCCACGGCCGCCCAGTGCGCCGAACTCACCGAGTGCGCCCTCGGCATGGTGGCCAACTCACGCGGCCACAGGCTGGAGAAGTACCTCGTCCACGACATCGCCTTCCACCGCGTGATCCTCTGCGCCTCCGGCAACGAGATGTTCGCCCGCCTCGGGGACGTCGTCGCCGAGGTCCTCGCGGGCCGCACCCATCACGAGGTCATGTTCGAGGACCCCGACCCGGCCGCCGTCACCCTGCACGTCCAGGTAGCGGAGGCGGTGCGGGCGGGCGACGGGGCCCGCGCGGAGGAACTGACCCGGGAGATCACGGTGGGAGCGCTCCAGGAACTGGACGTCCTGGCACCGTGAGCCGTCACTCCAGCATGTCCCCGTCGACGTACACCCAAGCCCCGTCCACCCGCTCGAACCGGCTCCGCTCGTGCAGCGACCCGCCCCGGAAGGACGCCCGGAAGGTCACCGTCCCCCTCGTGTGGAAGGCGGAGCCGTCCGTCGTGCCGAGGATCTCCAGCCCGGTCCACCGCATCCCCGGATCGAACTCGACCCGGGCCGGCCGCGTCCGCGGATGCCAGGTCCGCAGCAGATACGCCTCGTCCCGCCGCACGAAAGCGCAGTAGCGGGACCGCATCAGCGCCTCGGCGGTGGGCGCGGCGGCGCCCGCGTGATACCGGCCGCAGCACTGGTCGTACGTCCGAGGCAGCCCGCACGGGCATGAACGGTTGGTCATGGCGGCCATTCTGCTAGGACCCGTAGACGTTCTAGACGGCCGCCCGCGCCTCGGGCGTGGGCAGCGGCGGCAGCGCCGCCCCGTACACCCACGCCTCGAACAGCTCGGTCAACGGCTCGGCGGCGAAGCGCGCCACATGCGCGGTGAACGTCGTCGTGCTCACCGCCCCGCCCCGGTGCAGCCCCGCCCATCCGCGCAGCATCCGGAAGAACGCCTCGTCGCCCATCGCGCACCGCAGCGCGTGCAGGGTCAGTCCACCGCGCTCGTAGAGCCGGTCGTCGAACATCGACTTGCGTCCGGGATCCGCCAGCCGCAGATCCTGCGGCAGGGAGGACAGCAACCGGTGTGCCGCCGCCGCGTGCTGCTGGGCCGGCCGGCCGCCCGACCGCTCCGACCACAGCCACTCGGCGTACTTGGCGAACCCCTCGTTCAGCCAGATGTGCCGCCAGTCGGCGATGGACACGCTGTTGCCGAACCACTGGTGCGCCAGCTCGTGCGCCACCAGCCGCTCCGAACCCCGCGCCCCGTCCACGTGGTTGGCGCCGAACAGCGACAACCCCTGGGCCTCGACGGGGACGTCGAGCTCCTCCTCCGTCACCACCACCGCGTACTCGCCGAAGGGGTACGGCCCGAAGAGCTGCTGGAAGACATGCATCATCTGGGGCTGCCGTGCGAAGTCCCGCGAGAACTCCGCCAGCATGTGCGCCGGAATGTGCCCGTGCTGCGGTACGCCGCCCAGGCCCGGGTCGCCCAGCAGCACCGTCTGGTACTTGCCGATGGACAGGCCGACCAGATAGCTGGACGTCGGCGCCGACTGCTCGTACACCCACGTCGTCGTCGAAGCCTTCGTCGTACGGGTCAGCAGCCGCCCGCCCGCCACCACCGCGTACGCGGACGGCGTGGTGATCGAGATCTGGTACGAGGCCTTGTCGGCGGGCCGGTCGTTGCACGGGTACCAGGACGGCGCCCCGATCGGCTGGCTCGCCACCAGCGCCCCGTCCGCCAGCTCCTCCCAGCCGAGCCCGCCCCAGGGGCTGGAGACCGGCTTGGGGTTGCCCGACCAGTGCGCCTCCACGGTGAAGGTGGCCCCGGCCCGGATCGGCTTCGCGGGGCGGATGCGGAGTTTGCCGCCCCGGTGCGTGTAGTGCGCCTGCCGGCCGTCGACGCGGACCCGGCCGACCTTGAAGTCGGCCAGGTTGAGCTGGAATTCGGCGAGCGGCGACCGCCCCGCGATGGCGTTGATGCGGGCCGTGCCCGACAGCCGGTTGGGACCCGGGCGGTAGTCCAGCGCGAGTTCATAGCGGTGCACCCGGTAGCGGGGATCGCCGTTGGCCGGAAAGTACGGGTCCGGACCCACTGCTTGCTGAACGGTCACTGCTGCGTCTGCTCCCTGAGCTGTGCTCGAACGTCGTGCCGGTGCACTGTCCTGAGGACCCGGTCCGAACGAGCCGCGCAGCGTCTTCAGGAACGCCATGACTCGATCGGGTTGCCCAGCCAGCGGGTGTCGTCGGGAACGGACTCCGCGGCCATGACCAGCGACGCCGGACCCAGTGTCGTACGGGCCCCGACCGTGCTGCCGGGCAGGACGATGCCGCCAGGACCCAGCGTCGCGCCCTCACGGAGGACCACAGTATCCGTCCGCAAGATCCGGTCGTGGAAGAGGTGCGTCTGCAGGACGCAGCCCCGGTTCACGGTCGCCGCGTCCCCCAGCGTCACCAGGTCCGTCTCCGGCAGCCAGTAGCTGTCGACCCACACGCCCTTGCCGATGTGCGCGCCGAGCCCGCGCAGCCACGCCGTCATTACCGGCGTGCCCGACACCGGACCGGCCAGCCACGGCACCGCCACCACCTCGACGAACGTGTCCGCGAGCTCGTTGCGCCACACGAAACCGCTCCACAGCGGATGCTCCCCGCTGCGGTGCCGCCCCACGAGCGCCCATTTGGCCACGATGGACAGCAGGCCCGCAGCGGCCCCGGCTCCGAGCAGCACAAGGCCCGACAGCAGCGGCGCCCAGGCGCCCAGCGCACACAGCGCGGCCACCGTCGCCAGGGCGATCCCCGCCGAGCAGAACACGGGCACGATCCGGCACAGCTCCACCAGTCCGCGCGCCCACAGCAGCCGCGCGGGCGGGTCGTACGTCCGGCTCTGGTCACCGCCGGCCGCCGCACGCGGCAGCTTCATCGGCGGCAGCCCCAGATACGAGCTGCCCTTCTTCGCCTTCTTCGGTGTCGCCGACAGCACCCCGACCAGCCCGCCGTCCGGCACGGACCGCCCCGGCGCGGTCATCCCCGAGTTGCCGAGGAAGGCCCGCCGTCCGATCTCCGCGCGCCCGATCCGCATCCAGCCGCCGCCGAGTTCGTACGGCGCGGTCAGCGTGTCGTCGGCCAGGAAGGCGCCCTCGCCGACCGTGGTCAGGCTGGGCAGCGCGAGGACGGTCGACACCTCGGCGCCCTTGCCGATCCGCATCCCCAGCAGCCGCAGCCACACCGGCGTGGCCAGCCCGGCGTACAGCGGGAAGAGGGTCTCGCGCGAGCGGTCCATCAGCTGCGTGACCGTCCAGGCCTGCCAGCCGATCCGGCTGTGCGTGGGGTGCGTGCCCTCGCGCAGGCCCAGGCTGAGCAGCCGTACGGCGATCAGGAGCAGCAGGGCGTACGCCAGCCCGAAGGCGAGCGTGGCCGGAACCAGTGCGAGTGCGGCACCTTCGAGGGCCTCGCCGAGCCCGGCGCCCGGCGCCACGAACACCCGCGCCACCAGCAGGGCAGCCGCCGCGGACAGCACCGGAAGGGCGCTCAGCGCGAAGCCGGCCGCGCCGTACATCCCACGCCAGTACGTGCCCCGCACCGGCCGCTGCTTGGGCCAGTTGCGCTTGGCTTTGCCGAGCTTGACCGCGGGCGCGCCCGCCCACCGCTGCCCGGTGGGAATCTGCCCGGTGACCGCCGAACCCGGCGCCACCTCGGCCCGCTTGCCCACGCGGGCGCCCGGGAAGAGCATGCTGCGCGTGCCGACGACGGCGTGCCCGCCCACCCTGACCGGGCCGATCTCCAGCCGGTCGCCGTCCAGCCAGTAGCCGGACAGGTCCACCTCGGACTCGACGGCCGCGCCCCGGCCCAGTTTGAGCATGCCGGTGACCGGCGGCAGCGAGTGCAGGTCCACGTCCGGGCCGATCTTGGCGCCCAGCGCCCGCGCGTACCGCTCCAGCCACGATCCGGTCAGCGAGGTCGCGCCGGTGAACTCGGCCAGCCGCTCCGCGGTCCACAACCGCAGATGCACGCTGCCGCCGCGGGCGTACCGCCCCGGCTGCACACCGCGCAGGAGCAGCCGCGCCCCGCCCGCCGCGACGGCGAGCCGTCCGGGCGGGCTGAAGAAGAGCAGCGCCCCGGCCGCGACGAGCCACCAAGGGGCGGTCGGCAGCCAGGAGTACGCGGGCAGCAGGTTCCCGACGGCGGCCAGCGCCACCGTCCAGCGCAGCCCCAGCAGGGTGAACAGCGGGACCATCAGGAGAAGTTGGATCACCTGGGCGCGCACCGGAACCGGAGCGACGACCCGCTCGGCACTGTCGCCCTGCGCCGACTCCTCCAGATGCCGGGCCAGCTTCCGCAGCACGGGCTGCTGGTAGATGTCGAGGACGGCGGCGCTCGGGTAGCGGGTGCGCAGCCGGGTGGTCAGCTGGGCGGCGGCGAGGCTGCCGCCGCCGATGGCGAAGAAGTCGTCCCGCGCGCTCGCCACGGGAATGCCGAGGACCTCGCTCCACTGCTCGGCCAGCCACGCCTCGGTGCCGTAGAGCTGCTCGACCGGACCGGTGCTCTCCAGCTCCTTCAGGGGCCAGGGCAGGGCATTGCGGTCGACCTTGCCGCTCGTGCGGGTCGGCAGGTCGTCGACCGGCGCGAGCAGCGGGACGAGCGCGGCGGGCAGCTCGGCCCGCAGCTTCTCGACGGCACTCGCGTGGTCCCAGCCGTCCTGGGTGACGACATAGCCGACGAGGAGCTGGTTGCCGCTGCGGGCGGTCCGCACGGCGGCGGCGGCCCCCGCGACCCCGGGCAGCGCCTGAAGCGCGGCATCCACCTCACCGAGTTCGATGCGCCGCCCGCCGAGCTTGATCTGCTCGTCGGCCCGCCCGAGGAACACCAGCCCCGCGGGCTCCGCCTTCACGAGGTCACCGCTGCGGTACGCCCGCTCCCAGCCCAGCGACTTGAGCGGCGCGTACTTCTCCGCGTCCTTCTCGGGATCGAGGTACCGGGCGAGCCCGACCCCACCGATCACCAACTGCCCGGTGCCGCCCATGGGGACGGGCTCCCCGGCCTCGTCGACGACGGCCAGCTCCCAGCCGTCCAGCGGCAGCCCGATCCGGATCGGCTCCTCGCCGCTCATCAGCGAGGCGCAGGCCACGACGGTCGCCTCGGTGGGCCCGTACGTGTTCCAGACCTCGCGCCCCTCCGTCACCAGCCGCTGCACCAGCTCGGGCGGGCAGGCCTCACCGCCGAAGATCAGCAACCGTACGTCGTTCAGGTGCTCGGGCTCCCACAGCGAGGCCAGCGTCGGCACGGTCGACACGACGGTGATCTCCTGCTCGACCAGCCAGGGCCCGAGGTCGGCACCGCTCCTGACCTGCGAGCGCGGCACGGGCACCAGACAGGCCCCGTACCGCCACGCCAGCCACATCTCCTCGCAGGACGCGTCGAAGGCGACGGACAGCCCCGCCATGACCCGGTCGCCGGGCCCGATCGGATCCTCGGTCAGGAACAGCGCGGCCTCGGCGTCCACGAACGCGGCGGCGCTGCGATGGCTGACGGCGACGCCCTTGGGCTTCCCGGTGGAACCGGAGGTGAAGATGATCCACGCGTCGTGCTCGACACCGGGGCGGGCCGCGGGAACGTCACTGCGGTCGCTGCGGGAGTGGATGGTCAGCTCGTGCCCGCCCCCGACGACGGCCCGCACGTCCGCCTCGCCGAACACCAACTCGGCCCGCTCGTCGGGGTCCTCGGCGTCCACCGGGACGTATGCAGCGCCGGCGGCCAGCACGGCCAGGACGGCGACGTACAGATCATTGGTGCCGGACGGAACCCGCACCCCGACCCGGTCACCGAGCCCCACCCCGGCGACCGCGAGCCGCTGCCGCAACCGCTCCACCGCCACGGCCAGCTGCCGGTAGGTCAGGCGTGTCGAACCGTCGTCCAGGGCGAGTTCGTCCGGATATGACCGTACGGAGGCGTCGAAGACATCGACGAGGGTGCGCGCGGAGGCCGCCGGCCCTCCGGAGAAACGCGCCATATCACCGAAGCGTTCGCGGAGTTCGTCGTCGAGCAGGCCGAGAGCACTGCTCTCGTGTATGGCTGCCATCGGGTCCTCGCGCTTTCGTTCCCGGAAACCTCCGGGTCGCTGGCGGGCCCGCAGGTATGCCTGGGGTTGTCCGGCTCCAGCTCCGATCCGTAACAAGCCGGAAATTTTAGTACGACGCTAGGCCCCGCCCCTTCCGCCGGCCACTCGGGGAGGCCGTTCGGGGATGCGCGCGACCGGTGCCCACCGGCTGTGACCTGGTGATCTTCGGGGCGGGGAGAGATGGCCCACACACGAGCCACGCGTCCTTATCCCGCGGCCGGGGCACCTGCCTGCTTGCGTGGGAGCAGCAGTGCGGTGAACGCGGACAGCAGGAGCAGCCCGGCGGCGACGATGAAGCCGAACTGGAAGCCGTCGTTGAGTGCGGTGACCGTGGCCGTTCCGGTCTTCGACTGGTGGTTGGTGTAGCCGGCGGCGAGGGCGGCGACGACGGACAGTCCGAGTGCGCCGCCGGTGACGCGTGACACGTTGATCAGGCCCGAGGCCACGCCCTGTTGATCGTCGGGCACGCCCGTGCCGGCGGCCAGCGACAGCGGGAGGAACGTCAGCGCCATTCCCACGCCGATGACGACTGACGGGCCGAGGATATTGACCAGATAGCTGCCATGCGGCCCGGAGAGCGCGAGCAGGGCCATGCCGATCGCGGCGATGATCGCCCCGCCGATGACGGTGAGGCGCATGCCGTACGCATCGACGAGTTTCGGCGTCTGCTGGGCGGTGGCCAGGATGACCAAGGTTTGCGGGATGTAACCCAGCCCGGTCTCCAGCGGGCCGTAGTGCAGCACCTCTTGTTGGTACAGCGTCGCGATGTAGAGCATCGCGAACATGCCGCTGCCCACCAACGCCTGCGTGACGTTCGCTCCGGCGACGTTGGGAATCCTGATCAGTGAGAAGGGCAGCAGCGGGTCCTTGGCGACACGTCCTTCGTGCAGGACGAAGTAGGCGATCAGTGCGAGGCCGATGATGAACGGCGCGATGATCTGCGCGGAGTCCCAGCCCTCCTGGCTGCTCTGCACAATGGCGACGGTGAGAAGCGCCACCCCCAGGGTGGACGCGACGGAGCCGACGAGGTCGAATCGCTGGGTGCTTCGACCAGCTCGCCGGTCGCGGTCGAGCCAGCGGAGCACGCCGAGGATCACCACCACGCTCACCGGCACATTGATGAGGAAGATCCAGCGCCAGCCGGGGCCGACGGTCAGCAGTCCGCCGACGATCAAACCGAAGGCGCCGCTGAGCCCGGCGGCGATTCCCCAGGCGGCGATCGCCTTGGCCCGCGGGCCTTCCGGGAAGGTCCGCGCCAGCAACGCCAGCGTCATCGGGCTGATCAGCGCGGCTCCGACGCCCTGCGCGGCGCGCATCGCCACGAGCGTGGCGGGGTCGGGCGCCAGGCCGGCGACCAGTGATGCCACGGCGAAGACCACCAGGCCCGCCAGCAGCACACGCCGATGGCCGAGGATGTCGCCGACGCGGCCGCACAGCAGCAGGAAGCCGCCGAATGTCACGAGGTAGCCGTTCACCACCCAGCTCAGACCCGCTTCGGAGAAGCCGAGGTGGTCTTTGATGCGGGGCAGGGCGACGTTCATGACCGAGATGTCGATCGTGTCCAGGACGAGAGCCGCGCAGATGACAACGACGATGAGCGTATGGCGGCGCGTCCATACGAACTCCGCCTCCACTGGTTGGGAGTCGGTCACTCAGCACCTCGCGTTACTTGTTGAACGGTCGGTAAGTAGATCTCAATCTAGGGAGCTTACCGATCGGTCGTCAAGCAGCAGGCACTTTGCTGAGGAGGGCAGGACAGGAGCGTAGGGCGCGGCGCGGACCGGACAGCGGCGTTACGGCTTCAGGCAGCGCAGCGCGGCGGCGAGGAACTCCTTCCGTGCCGCCGGCGAGAGCTTCCCGTTCCCAGCCTGAACCGCCCAGAACGTGGCCTGCTTGGCCACCGTGAACGCCGCCCAGGCGCGTGCCCGGCTCGCCTCGCCGGCACGTGGGCCGGCCAGCGACCGGATGAACGTCTGGAGGTTGCCCTCGACGTCGTACAGGCCCAGGAGAGTGGGGGTGATGGACGGGTCGTTGCTCAGCAGAGCGTTCACCGCGTGGGTCTCCGTCGTCAGGTCGATCAGCGCGCCCAGCAGCTCCTCCGGAGGCACCGTCTCCTTCTGGCAGCGCTCCGCGAGTGCGGTGTACATCGAAAGGGGCTCGGTGATGAGCGCCCCGAGAATCTGCTCCTTGGAGCTGAAGTGGTAGTACAGGGCAGCCTTGCTGGTCCCGAGCTCGCGTGCGATGTCCGCGATGGACGTCCCCGCGTAGCCGCGCTTCGCGAAAAGCTCCTGCGCGATCTCCAGGATCCTCGCCCGGGTACGGACGCCATCGCGTTCAGCTACAGCCACGAGATCAACCTCCTAGTGCACGGGACCAGGTTACTTGACGGCCGATCGGTAACCTTCCCCCGCCGAGATGGGTGCTGGGTGCCGGGGAAGACCGCCGGCGCGAGGTTGTTCAGGCGGTCGAGGCGAGCGGCGCTGAGTTCGATGCCGTCGGCGGCGGTGTTCTCTTCGACGCACGAGATCCGCCGGGTTCCGGGGATGACGGCGATGTCGTCGCCGCGGGTCGGCGGCCACGCCAGCGGTCTGTGCCGGGGTGGCGCCGATCTCGGCGCCGATGGCCCGCACCTCGTCGACGATGCCCAGGTTGCGCTGGAAGTGCTCGCCGGTGAAGCGCGGGTTGCTCTTGCGCCAGTCGTCGTCGGCGAAGTCGTCGACGGTGCGGATCTGCCCGGTCAGCAGGCCGTGCCCGAGCGGCGAGTAGGCACGAATCCGATGCCCAACTCGCGCAGCAGCGGGAGGATCTCGACCTCGACGTCGCGGTTTCACAGCGAGTACTCGGTCTGCCGCGCGGCCACTGGGTGCACGGCGTGTGCCCGGCGGATCCTTGCGGGGCCGGCCGCAGAGAGTCCGATGTGGCGCACCTTGCCTTCGGCGACCAGCTCGGCCGGCGCGCCGATGGTCTCCTCGATGGGGGTGCGGGGGTCGACGCGGTGCTGGTGGTAGAGGTCCCGCCCGCCACGCCGCCGGCCTGTCCGGCAGCGAGTGCGGCGGCGGTGCGGCCCGTTCTCGACTCGATGGCGGGCACACCCGCGTTCGTCCTCAACGGACACGGGGACATCCTGGCCGCCAACCACCTCGGGCGCCCTGTTCTCCCCGGTCTACGCCGACCCGGTACGCCCGCCCGCCCAACAACGCCCGGTTTACTTTTCTCGACACGCGCGCGACCGAGTTCTTCTGCGACTGGGACCAGGTCGCGGGCGACGCGTCGCCATGCTGCGCGCCGAGGCCGGCCGCGACCTCTACGACCGGCGACTGACGGACCTGATCGTGGAACTGCCCACCCGCAGCGAGGAGTTCCGTCGCCGTTGGGCTGCCCACAACGTCCGGATGCACACCACCGGAGTGAAGCTCCTGCAACACCCGGTCGTCGGCGACGAGCGATGGTGCAATGGAAGTGCGTGGTGTGCCGATAATCGGGCGCGCCGGCTCGGTGAGTCGTTCATCGATTCCGGGTGAGAAAGGATCGCCGTGCCAGGTCTTCTTCGCGGAGTCGCCCGCACGGCGGTCGTCGCGGGAACGGCGACTTCGGTCTCCAACCGCGTGTCGCGCCGTCAGCAGGGACGCTGGGCCGCCCAGCAGGGCTACCAGGCCTACCAGGAACCCCAGCCGCAGCCGGTCTCCTCCGCGCAGCAGACCGCTGCGCCGGCCGACGCCATGGGTAGCACGCTCGACCAACTCAAGCAGCTCGCCGAACTCAAGGCTCAAGGCGTGCTCACCGAGGCCGAGTTCGAGGAGCAGAAGCGCAGGCTTCTCGCCTGACCCAACCACCGTGGGTCCTGTCGATGGCCGCCCGTCAGCCGCTGACGGGCGGCCATGTCGCCTTGGGGCCGGGGAAGCCCAGTGGGCGGCGCGGGTATGACTGCCCGACGCGACGACGGGCCGAGCAATAGCCCCGCCGGGTGACATGCCAGGCCGAAATGCGGTCGCGTGGCGCGCCGGTCTGTTTCGTCCGTTGGGCGAAGTGCTTTCGTCGGGCCGGGGTTGCGACGGCCGTCTTCCGTCCCGCTGGGTCGGCGACGCTCGGCCTTCCTCATATGCGTCGACCGCTCCCGAAGGCACGTCGTCGGTATGTGGGACAGCGGGCGCGCTGTCGAAACACAGAAGGAGAGATCGTCGTGGCAGGAAATGCCGACGAGAACCGCGGGACGATTTCCGCGCAGCTTCTCAGGGGTCAGAAGGCGTTGGTGACCGGTGCGAACTCGGGCATCGGCCTTGCGACCGCCGTCGCCCTGGGCCGGGCCGGAGCAGACGTCGTGGTGAACTACGTCGTCGGCGCGGACGAGGCCGAGAAGGTCGTGACGGAGATCGAGGGCTTCGGGGTCCGCGCCTACGCCCACGAGGCCGACGTGTCCGACGAGGACCAGGTGACCGCCATGGTCGCGCGGATGGTCAAGGAGTTCGGCACCATCGACATCATGGTGGCCAACGCGGGCCTCCAGCGGGACGCACCGGTGACGGAGATGACGCTCGCCCAGTGGCAGAAGGTCATCGACGTCAACATGACCGGCCAGTTCCTCTGCGCGCGGGAGGCCGCCAAGGAGTTCATGCGGCGCGGCGTCGTGGAGGAGGTGTCCCGGTCGGCCGGGAAGATCATCTGCATGAGCTCCGTCCACCAGATCGTCCCGTGGTCCGGGCATGTGAACTACGCCTCCTCCAAGGGCGGTGTGGGCATGCTGATGCAGACCCTCGCCCAGGAGCTGGCCCCCAAGCGGATCAGGGTCAACGCGGTGGCGCCCGGCGCTATCCGCACGCCGATCAACCGCGACGCCTGGTCCACCCCCGCCGCCGAGGCCGAGCTCCTGCGCCTGATTCCGTACCGTCGTGTGGGCGACCCGGACGACATCGCCAACGCCGTCGTCGCCATTGCCTCCGACCTGCTCGACTACGTCGTCGGCACCACCCTCTACGTCGACGGCGGAATGACTCTCTTCCCCGGCTTCGCCACCGGAGGCTGACCCCGGATGCAGGATCACGTCACGCCCCGCCGGGTGGTCATTCTCGGCGGGGGGTTCGCGGGGCTGTTCGCCGCCCGCGCCCTGCGGCGATCACCGGTCGCGGTGACAGTGGTCGACCGCCGCGCCCACCACCTCTTCCAACCGCTGCTCTACCAGTGCGCCTCCGGAATCCTGTCCGAGGGGCAGATCGCGCAACCGCTGCGCGGGATCCTGCGGCGCCACCACAACGTGAGCTGCGTCCTCGCCGAAGCCACCGACGTTGATGTCGAGGCCCGGATCGTCCATGCCCGGCGCCCCGAAGGCGGAGCTGTCGAACTGCCCTACGACGACCTGATCGTCGCGGTCGGCATGCGCCAGTCCTACTTCGGGCACGATGAGTTCGCCGCGCACGCTCCCGGAATGAAGACCCTGGAGGACGCGCTGGACATCCGACGACGGATCTACCGGGCGTTCGAGATGGCCGAAACGGCCGCAGACGACCGGGAACGGCGGCAGTGGCTCACCTTCGCGCTCGTCGGCGCCGGACCGACCGGTGTCGAACTCGCCGGACAGATCCGGGAGATCGCCGGCCACACGCTCGACCGGGAGTTCCAGACGATCGACTCCGCCCGGGCCCGGGTGCTGCTCTTCGAGGGATCAGACGCGGTGCTCGGGGCGTTCGGCGCCCCACTGGCCCATCGCGCGGCCCGAACCCTGCGGGGTCTCGGGGTGGAGCTTCATTTGGGGACGACGGTCACCGCTGTCGACGCGCACGGCCTGATCGTGAAAGCCAGCGACGGCGCGATGACCCGGTTCGAGGCACGCACCGTGCTGTGGACTGCGGGCGTCGAGGCGCCGCCGATCGCCGCCGCGCTGGCCCGGGCGACCGGCGCCGAACAGGACCGGGCCGGACGCATTGCCGTCGAACCCGACCTCACCCTCCCCGGCCATCCGGAGATCCGCGTCACGGGCGACGTGATGAGCCTGAACCGGCTGCCCGGCCTGGCCGAGGTGGCCATGCAGTCGGGCGCGTACGCGGGCCGGTCCGTGCGCCACGTCGTGGAAGGCAGGACGAAGCAGCCGAAGCCCTTCAAGTACTGGGACCTCGGCAGCGCCGCCTACATCGCCCGCGGCCGGGCCGTCGTCAAGGCCGGCCCGCTGCATCTGTCGGGCTTCACCGGCTGGCTCGCCTGGCTCTTCATCCACCTGGCCTTCCTCACCGGATTCCGCAACAGGCTGGGAGCGGTGCTCAGTTGGTCCGTCGCGTTCGCCACGAGCTCGCGCCGCGAGCGTGCCTTCACCATGCCCGACGCCGATGTCGACGCGTCGGTCGACCGCGCACCCGGGCCGAAGGCGCCTGCGCCGCCTCTCTGAGGACGGTCCCCGGCCGCCGCCCTCCGCATCTTGTCCCTCCCTCCTCAGCCCGGGCCCCCTGCGGGGCAGACCACAAAGGCGCACATGCTCAGCACCGCCGCCCTTCTGGCGAACGACACCCCGGCCCAGCTCCTACCGGCTCGCGAGCTGATGGCTTTCACCCTGGCCTCGCACATCCTGCTGGTCCCGTTCGGCGTGGCACTGCCGTTCATCACGTTGCTCATGCACCACAGGGCGCTGCGCCGGGGCGACCCCGTCGCCCTCAAGCTCGCCCGGCGCTGGTCGGCTGTGACGGCCGTCCAGTTCGCCATCGGCATCGTCACCGGCACCGTGCTGTCCTTCGAGTTCGGCCTGCTGTGGCCCGGCATGATGGGCCGCTGGGGTGACGTCTTCGGCCTCGGGTTCGGCATCGAGGCGTGGGCGTTCTTCCTGGAGGCCGTCCTGATCGCGATCTACCTCTACGGCTGGCGCAGGCTCAAGCCCTGGACCCACTTCTGGCTCGCCGTACCGCTGCCGCCGGCCGCCTTGATGGGGACGTTCGGCATCATCGCTGCCAACTCCTGGATGAACACCCCGCAGGGGTTCCGCCTGGACGCCCAGGGCAATCCCGTCGACGTCCATGTGCGACAGGCGATCTTCACACCGATGTTCGGCCCGGAGTACTGGCACTTCGTGGTCGCGATGCTCCTGACCGCCGGCTACGTGGTGGCCGGTGTGTACGCGGTCGGCTGGCTGCGCGGGCGCCGCGACCGGTACCACCGGCTCGGCTTCACCGTGCCCTTCACGGTTGCCGCGATCCTGACTCCGGTCCAGTTCATGCTCGGTGACTCCGCCGCGCGCGCCGTCTTCCACAAGCAGCCGATCAAGTTCGCGGCCACGGAGATCGTCTGGAAGACCGACACCCACGTACCGGAGTACATGTTCGGGCGTCTGCATCCCGACGGGACGATCTCCGGCGGGCTCAAGATCCCCCAACTGGACTCGATTCTCGCCGGATTCAGCCCGGACACCAAGGTGACGGGCCTGTCGTCGGTCGCCGCGAGCGACCGGCCGACGGCGACTCAGGCCACCATCGCCCACTGGGCCTTCGACATCATGGTCACCGTCGGCAGCGTGCTGATCCTGCTGGCGCTCTGGTACGCCTGGTCCTGGTGGCGGCATCGGGACAATCCGGGCGGCCGCTGGTTCTACCGCTGCGCCGCGCTCGCGGGAGTCGCCTGCCTGGTCACTGTGGAGTGCGGCTGGATCACCACGGAGGTCGGCCGTCAGCCCTGGATCGTCTACCACCACATGAGGGTCTCGGAGGCGGTGACCAGCACGAGCGCCGGATCGCTGTGGGCGATGCTCGGCATCGTCATGGCCGTGTACGTGGCCGTGTTCGGGGCGTTCCTCGCCGTGGTGCTGAAGATGCGCACCCGCTGGCGCATCGCCGACGAGGGCTGGGCCGCGGCGCGCCGCGATCCGCCTCCGGAGGCGGACACCCCCTACGGGCCCAGAAGCGAGCCCGAGCCCGCCGCCGTCGGGGTCGCGCCCGACAGCGGGTCCGAACACACTCCTGGTGGTGCGTCGTGATGGCCGATTTCATCGCCTGGGTGATGGTGCTGGCGATCGCCGCCTACGCCTGCGCCGGGGGCACCGACTACGGCGCGGGCTTCTGGGACCTCATGGCCGGTGGCGCGGAGCGCGGCAAGCGGCCCCGCTGGCTGATCGACCACGCCATGGCACCGGTCTGGGAGGCCAACAACGTCTGGCTGATCTTCGTCCTGATCATCATGTGGACCGGCTTCCCGACGATGTTCCAGGCTGTCTTCTCCGCGCTGTGGCTGCCGCTCGCCCTCGCCGCCGTCGGCCTGGTGCTCCGCGGCGCCGGGTTCGCCCTGCGCAAGCCGACCCGCCGCATGGCCCAACAACGGATCTACGGCGCGATGTTCGCCGTCTCGTCGTTGCTCACGCCGTTCTTCCTCGGGGCGGTGCTCGGCGGTATCGCCTCCGGCCGGGTCACGGTGGGCACGACCGCCTCGGTGGACGCCTGGGCCAATGGAACGTCCGTCCTCGCAGGACTGCTGGCCATCGCCGCCACGGCGTTCCTCGGGGCGGTCTTCCTCTGCTCCGACGCCCGACGGTTCGGCGCCGACGACCTCGTCGACTACTTCCGCCCGCGGGCGCTGATCGCCTTCGCCGTCGTCGTCGTTCTCGCGCTCATCGCCCTGCCCGTCACTCACGACGACGCCCGTTACGTCTGGGAGGGCCTCACCGAGGGCTTGGGCCTGCTCATGATCATCCTGGCCGCGGTCTGCGGTCTGGCCACGGTGCTGCTTGTGCTGCGCCGGTCCCACGGCTGGTCCCGCCACACCTCGGTGGCGAGCGTCGCCCTGACCGTCTGCGCCTGGGGTTTCGCGCAGCGGCCCTACCTGCTGCCCACCTCGCTGACGGTGGCCGAAGCGGCCGGTGCCGCTCACACCCTGCGCTGGCTGGTGATCGTCACAGCCATCGCGATCGTGCTGGTCGGCCCGGCGCTGGTGCTGCTCTACCGGCTGGACACTCTCGGTGAGCTGGAGGAGCTCACCGACGCCGACACGATGTCCGCCAGCACGCCGGGGGACAACCTGTAGCGCGCCGCGTGCGAAATGCCGTCAGCCCGCCGGGCGGCGACGTGGTCGCCGACCCGCAGGGCGTTGGCGATGGCGGTCAGCGACGGGTTCACCGCCCCGATGCTCGGGAAGAAGCTGGTGTCCACGACGTAGAGGTTGTCGAGGTCGTGGGCGATGGGCATGCCCTTGTGCAGGTAGATGCTGTGCGGCAGCAGGTGGTGCTCGTGCATGCCCAGGTGCCTGAGCATCCCCCGCAGTCGTTGTCGTACTCGAGCGCCGGGTCGACGCAGAGCACCTGCGCGTCGGACTTCGCGCCCACCAGGCAGGGGAAGCCGTCGACCCGGTCGCAGCGGATACAGACGCTGTCATGGGCGGCCCCGCCGTTCTCGTCCTGGGTGAGGTTGACGCCGATGGGCAGGTGGAAGGGGTGCAGGCCGGCCTTCCCCAGATCGTCGCTGAGCTGCTGGATCCGCGGCTCGTGCGCGACCGGCGGGTAGGCGTACTGCGCGCTGGTCGGCCCCGCGGTGGGGTCCTCGCCGTGCCGGCCGCGCACCAGGTAGAGGTGCTCGGCCTGGGTGTAGTACGGCTCCAGGTCCTCGTAGCGGATCGGCCAGGCCGGAGAGATGCCGTCGTGGTGGCGCAGTTCGCCCAAGTCCTCCGGCCGTAGCCGGAAGAGCGCGGCGCCGTAGAACTTGGTATTGCCCCCCGACGTAGTAGTTCACCTCCGGGGGGAACTCCTTGCCGTGCTTGTCGTACCAGAACTCGGGGCACGGTACTTGCCCTTGACGAAGACGGCGGTGGAGTCCCAGTTGTCCCGCTCCCGGGGCAGGTAGCCACCGCGTTCAAGCCAACGGGTGGGTCGGGTGGCGGCGACCGGGCGGGAGCCGGACAGCTGTGTGGTCACCGGTTCTCCCGCACGGCCCGCACGGCCCGCACAGCCGGCACCGCCTCGTCCACGATCGTCTGTGGGCCGGCCGTCGCATCGACCGTCAGGCCGGGCTCGCCAGGTGCAGAAACCACACGCCTGCCCCTGCGCCGCGCAACAGGTCGCGGTACTCGTACGTGAGGGCCGAGCACGCCATCATGCCGCCCTGACCGGAGTCGGACCGCTCCCGGATCCAGTCGGCGAGGGACAGCAGCCACGGCCGTCGGTCCTCGTCGTCGAGCGGACGGCCGGCGGCCAATTGGCGCGGTTCGCGGCCGGGTGGACATCGTCCGCCTCCAGGAAGGACACCATGAGCCGCTGAGCGAGCGGCAGTCCCACGGTGAGCCGGTGGCGTCCGGCAGCCTCAGCGGGGCGATCACGCAGAGGAAAGACCAGCGTCCCTCCGCCTCGCAGAGGAGGTCGCCCTCGCTCACGCGGACATGCTGGGCGGTCTCGGCCGCGGTGAGGTCGTCGGCGGTCACGGGATCGCCCGGTTCGAGCCAGGGCACGCCGCGCAGCCGCGGGATGTCCAGCAGTACGCCGCGTCCGACGATCCCGTCGCGAGCCGCCTCGACGGAGAGCGCCGTGGCCCCGTCCGCCGTGACGCTGCGCGCGGACACGCCGCCGTGCAGTGTGCCGTCGTAGATCACGTGGCACAGCGCGTCGATGTGGCTGTCGGCGTCGCCGTGCACGTTCATCGCGAAGCTGTCTCTCGCGAAGTGGAGCCCGCTGGAGACGTCTTCGTCCGGCTGCCCGCTCATCCGGTGCCTCGCGGGCTCCGGGTTGTCCGGACCGGACCACGTCTCCACCGGCGCGGCGAGCGTGACCGTCCGGCCGGTCCGCGCCTCCCGGGTGGTGGCCGCCACCCGGGCTGGAGTGATCGCCTCCAGGGCGCCGCGCTCCCCCGAGGCCCAGGCGGCGCGGGAGAGCGGGCGTCGGTAGAGCACGCCGAACTCGTCCCCGGCCGGCCACGGCGATCCTCCCGGAGGGGCGTGCGTGACCAATGGGTCAGCGCCCTTGCTCCGCGTCGAGTGCCTTGTCGAGGGTGACGGCCGCCATGATCAGGGACAGATGGGTGAACGCCTGGGGGAAGTTGCCCAGTTGCTCCCCGCTCGGACCGACCTCCTCGGCGAAGAGCCCGACGTGGTTGGCGTAGGTCTGCATCTTCTCGAAGGTGTAGCGGGCCTGGGGGAGTCTCCCCGCGTGGGCCAGTGCGTCGACGTAGAGGAAGGTGCACAGACTGAAGGTGCCCTCCGAGCCGCGCAGTCCGTCGGGCGAGGCCGCCGGGTCATAGCGGTAGACGAGGCTGTCGGAGACGAGTGTGCGGTCCATCGCGTCGAGTGTGGAGAGCCAGGTCGGGTCCTTCGGGCCGATGAAGCCGACCCTCGGCATGAGCAGCAGGGAGGCGTCCAGGACGTCGCCGCCGTAGTGCTGGACGAAGGCCTCCTCCTTGTCGCTCCAGCCGCGCTCCATGACCTGTTCGAGGACGGCGTCCCTGGCCGCGCGCCAACCTTCCAGGTCGGCCGGCCGGCGAAATTCCTCGGCCATCCGCAGCCCGTGGTCGAAGGCTACCCAGGACATCACCCGGCTGTAGGTGAAGTCCTGGCGGCCGCCGCGGGTCTCCCAGATGCCCTCGTCCGGCCGGTCCCAGGCCTTCGCGAACCAGTCCAGCGTCCTGGTCAGCGTCTTCCACCCCTGGTAGGTGGCCTGCTGCGCGATCTCGCGGCCCTGGGACAGCGCGTAGACGGCCTCGCCGTAGATGTCCAGCTGGAGCTGATTCGCGGCGCCGTTGCCGATGCGGACGGGGAAGGAGCCGCGGTAACCCTCGAAGTGGTCGAGTGTCTCCTCCGGAAGGTCGGGGTCGCCGTCGACCCGGTACATCGTCTGGAGCGGCTCCTCCTCCTTGCCCTCGCGCTCCTGAAGCCTGGCAACCAGCCAGTGGACGAAGGCGGTGGCCTCCTCGACGAAGCCGAGATCGAGCATGGCGCGCACGGACAGCGCGCTGTCGCGTACCCAGGTGAAGCGGTAGTCCCAGTTGCGCTCTCCGCCGACCTGCTCCGGCAGGCCCATGGTGGCCGCCGCGACCAGCGCGCCGGTGGGGGCGTAGGTGAGGAGCTTGAGGGTGATCGCCGAGCGGTGCACCAGTTCGGGCCAGCGGCCCCGATAGCGGGACTGACGCAGCCAGTTCTGCCAGAAGTCGGCGACCTCCCGGAACTGTGCGGTGACCCCGTCGACCGTGAGGGGTGCGGGTGCCTCGCCGCCGGACGCGCAGACGGTGAACACGACGCCACCCGACTCGCCGGCATTCAGGGTCACCCTGCCGCGTACGTCCGCTCCGTCCTGCTCCAGCGGGAAGCTCGTCTGCAAGTACGCGTCGATCCCCGGGGCCCGGAACAGGCCGCCGTTCTCGCCGAGTTCCAGCTGGTGCTCGGCCCGGCCGTAGTCGAAGCGCGGCCGGCACTCGAGCGTGAAGTCGACAGACCCCCGCACGGCACGCACCACCCGTACGAGGGTGTGCCGGTCGGTAGCGGTCCCGGTCTGGTCCGGGGGCATGAAGTCGACCACCTCGCCCACGCCGTCCGGCGACAGGAACCGGGTCACCAGGATGGCCGTGTCGGGGTAGTAGAGCTGCTTGCAGGTCCCGTCCGGGTGCTCGGGGGCCAGTCGCAGATACCCTCCGCCGTCGTGGTCGAGCAGGGCGGCGAAGATGCTGGGCGAGTCGAATCTGGGAGCGGCGAACCAGTCGACGATGCCCTGCGACGAGACGAGCGCGGCGGTCTGCAGGTCGCCCACCAGGCCGTGGTCTGCGATGGGAGGGTAGCGCTCCATGGCTGCTCCGCGTCTCGGACGAAGTCCCCCCTCCTACGATCCGACAACCCTGTCGTCCTGGCGCGTCGAGGCGACGGTCGCAGGTCCGCCGCGGCCGGTGAGGCGGCCGAAGGGGCCGGGCGGCAGGAGTCGAGCCCCCGTGATCTCACCTCCCGGACGGTCCGACTGCTGACCGTGCGGGCCCGCTGCCTGCGGCCCTCGAAAGGGCGAACATGCCGTGCGATCCGTCCGCGGAAACGTGTCGCGCTTGACCGGGTCTGAGCGGGGACCGCACCCTCCCGACGAGAGAGCCGCCACCGCAGACCACCACCACGCCCGCGTACGAGGGCACGCGGCGGACCGAGGAGGCCACGCGTGCAGGAGAGCCGCACCGGACGGCAACTGCCACTCCGTCACGGAGCCCACCGCGCCGTCATCGTCGAGCCGGGCGCGGCGCGGCGCTCAGGTCGTACGGGGCCGGCGAACGCACCGTGGTCCACGGCTTCGCCGAACAGGACCGGATCGGCGGCGCTCTGGGACAGGGCGGGCTGGAGGTCGCCGTCACCGCCCGGAATCTCGACGCGAGCTCCGCACCGTACGGCTTCGGCCGGCATCCCCATATCGCCGCGGGTACCGCGCTCGTCGACGAGGCGGTACTGACCGTCCCCGCGCGGGACGTCTGACTGGGTGAGGGCGCCGGGCTACCTACAGCTCTGGACCCGCGGCACCCTCCCACCGGGGCAGCGCCGTCGCGCGGTCGCCATCGAGCCGATGACCTGCCCGCCGGACGTCTCCCGCAGCGGCACCTCGCTGGTCGGCCTCGGACCCGGCGCGCAGCACACCGTCCGGTGGGGCATCACGCCGTGGGGAGAGTGAGGGCACCGTCACGGTCCCCGACCTGACGCCCATCCGGCCGAGACCCGTCCGGCCACCACCCACCGAAAGGGCCCCCGTGACGACCAACCAGGTGCTCATCGGCGTGGGTCTGACCCTGGTCCTCGCCGTCGGATCGCAGATCCTGGCGAGCCGCCTGCGTATCCCCGCCCTCATCGTCCTGCTGCCGGTCGGCTTCGCCGCCGGCGCGCTGATCGACGACGTCGACCCCGAGCGGCTGCTGGGGTCGGCGTTCTCACCGCTGGTGTCGCTGGCCGTCGCCGTGATCCTCTACGACGCGGGCCTCGGGCTGGACCTGGCGAGGCTGAAGGGGCACACCCGCCGTGTCGTCGTCCGGCTGATCTGGATCGGTGTCCTGATCACCTGGGCGCTCGGCACGCTCCTGGCCGCGCCGCTGCTGGGCATGTCCCAGCGGGCTGCCGTCATGCTCGGCGCGATCCTCGTGGTCTCGGGGCCGACGGTCGTCGGACCGCTGCTCAGCTTCGTACGGCCGAAGGACCGGCTCCAACGCATCCTGATCTGGGAAGGCTCCCTCATCGACCCGGTCGGCGGCATCCTGGGAGCACTGGTCTTCCACGCGGTCGTGGCGAGCACGGATCACCACTTCGGCAGCGTGGCGGCGGGCTTCCTGGCCGGCGTGGGCGTCGGAGCGGCCGGGGGAGTGGTCGGGGCGGCTCTGCTGTGGTTGCTGTTCCGGGTGCTGCGGCTCGGCGAGGTGCTCGGCACCACGGCGCAGCTCGCCGCGGTGATCGGTGTGGCGGCGTTCTGCGATGTCCTGCGCGACGACACGGGCCTCATCGCCGCAGTGGTGATGGGCCTGGCCGTCGCCAACCTCCCCGGCATCGACGCACCGGCGCGCCGGGCGTTCTTCGAGACCCTGGTCAGCCTGATCATCGGCCTGCTCTTCATCTCGATCTCGGCCACCGTGACCCCGCAGTCGCTGCGCCATGTGATCCTGCCCGCGCTCGGGCTCGCCGCCGTATCGGTGCTGGCCGTCAGGCCGCTGGTGGCGCTCGTGTCCGCGTTCGGCACCGACCTGACACGCGGCGAGCGGGGCTTCATCGGCTGGATGGCGCCGCGCGGCATCGTCGCGGCCGCCACCGCGTCGACGTTCTCGGCCGCCCTGGTGGCCCAAGGGATCGACGGCGCCTCGAAGATCCTTCCGGCTACGTTCGTGGTCATCGTCGCCACCGTGACGCTCTACGGCCTGACCGCCTCGCCCGTGGCCCGGCACCTGGGTGTCGTACGCCCGGCCCGTTCTCGTCCGCTGCTGGTCGGCGGCGACCCCTGGGTCGTCGACCTGGGTGTGGCCCTGCGATCCACGGGGCTGGAGGTGCTGATGTGGGCAGGGGAGGAGGAGCAGCGCGAACGCATCAGGCAGGCCGGGATCGGGCTTGCGCCCGGTGAGCTGCTGGCGGCCGCCACCGGTGGGGCCGCCGAGCTGGAGGGCGTCACAGCGGTGTACTTCCTCACGGCCGAGGACGACTTCAACGCACTGGCGGCGATGATGCTGCGCGGCAGCGTGGAGGAGGCGGTCCATCGCCTCAACGCACCGCCCGACAGCCATGGAGCGGTGGGACCGTTCATCGGCGGGGAAGTCCTGTTCGGCACGGATCTGACCTGGGCGGCCCTGTCCCGCAGATACGAGGACGGAGCGGCCGTCCTGGCGCAGCCCGCCGCCGATGCCCTGCCGCCCGGCTGCGACGTGCTGTTCCTCGTACGGCGGGACGGCCGCCTCGATCCGGTCACGGAAGGCAGCAGACCACTGCCCCGGCCGGGGGACACGGTCGTCCTGCTGACCCCTGGCCACACCCACGGGCGGCGTTGACATGCCCGCATGTAAATGGCGTGCCAGGCTCGGAATCGCGCCGTGCGCATCACGTCCCCATCGCGAGGAGGCAATGCGCATGCCGGTCGCCAGGACTGGATCCGGGACCGGGGCACCCCCCGGACCCGTTGACGCTTCTTCGAAGCCGCGCGTACCTGGTGCTCCTGGTGATGGCCGCGCTGATCGGCGTGCCGGTGTCCGCCGCGGCGTTCGGCTTCCTCGCGCTGGTCGACGAAGTCCAGCCGTTGATCTACACGGATCTGCCCGAGTCGCTGGGTGCCGGGACACGGCGGTCATGAACCCACAGCCGGGTTCAAGGCCGGCGGAGCCCCCACACCCATCGAGCTGCCCGGCATCATTTTCGCCGCCCTGGCGACGCTCTGCTTCGCCGCTGTCCTCGGGCCCGAGGCCCCTCTCCTGGCACTCGGCGGCGGGCTCGCCGCCGGCGCCGTACGCCTCGTCAAAGGGGACCCGCCCAAGCAGATGAGCGCGGTGTTGGGCGCGGCGGGAAGTTTCGCCGCCGTCAGCTCGCTGCTGGGATCACCCCTGCTCGGAGCGTTCCTCCTGATGGAAGCCTCGGGACTGGGCGGGCCGATGATGGCCCTGGTGCTGCTGCCCGGCCTGCTGGCCGCGGGCATCGGCGCTCTCATCTTCGTCGGGCTGGGATCATGGACCGGTCTTGGCACGTACTCGCTGGCACTGACCGACGTACCCCAGGCCACCGCCCCGACAGCGGCGGAATTCGGCTGGGCTCTGGTCATCGGACTGTCAGCCGCTCTCCTGGGCGTGGGAATCCGATGGCTCGCCGTCCGGCTCAAGACGCACGTCGAGAGGCGACGGGTGCCGGCCACGGTGGTCATGGGCCTCGTCGTGGCGGGGCTGGCGATCGGCTACGCGGAGGGCACCGGCAAAGCGGCGACCGATGTGCTGTATTCGGGGCAGACGGCGCTGGATCCACTCCTCGCGCACAGCGCCGCGTATTCGGTGGGAGCGCTGTCGCTGCTGGTGTTGTGCAAGGGCCTGGCCTACTGCGCATCGCTCAGCAGTTTCAGGGGAGGCCCGATCTTTCCCGCGATGTTCGTGGGAGCGGCGGGCGGCATGCTGATGGGTATCGGAGCGATGAGCGCCGCGATGCTGAGAGGACAGAGAGGACAGAGAGGACAGAGAGGACAGAGAGGACAGAGAGGACAGAGAGGCTCACACCTCCTCCTGCCCCGGAGCCGGGGTCCGCGTAGGCCGAGCTCGCCGTCGCCGGTCAGGTGCACCTCGGTGTGTTCACCCACCTGCTTCGCCCAGGTCGCGGGTCGCCCGCCGCGGCGATTGCTTTGAGCTCATGAGCGACAACGGCGACGCCCGGCTCTCGAAGCAGGAGCGCAGTGAGCTGGACGAACTGCGACACCGGTTGAGTGCCCTGGAGGCTGCCGGGCCGCGGCGGGCGGCGGGCCATCACCCCTTCCGTTCGCTCGGCTCGGTCCTGCTGATCCTTCTCGCCGCGCTGTTGTCGCTGCTGTCCGTCGTCGCGGTGTGGGCGAACAGCATCGTGCAGGACACCGACCGTTACGTCGCCACCGTCGGACCGCTGGCCAGTGATCCCGATGTGCAGAAGGCGGTCACCAACCGGGTCACCGCCGCGGTACTGGCACAGATCGACGTGGACGCGCTCGTCAAGGAACTGACGGACGCGGCCGCACAGAAAGGTGTCCCGCCGCGCGCGGCCAAGCTGCTGGGCGACCTGGACCAGCCGATCGCCAACGGTCTGAAACAGCTGGTCAGCAGCACAGTGGAGCGGGTGGTCACCAGCAGTGCCTTCGAGAAGGTGTGGGTGAGCGCCAACCGCAGGGTGCACACCGCGCTCGACGAGGCCCTGACGGGTCAATCCGACGATGTGGTCTCGCTGAAGGACAACCAGGTCGCCATCGACGTGGCTCCGATCGTCGCCGAGGTCAAGGACCGGCTGGTCAGCGCCGGCTTCGCTCCCGCCGCGAGAATCCCGGACGTCCATACGAACTTTGTCGTGTTCGCGTCGAAGGAGGTCGACGAGGTCAAGACCTATCTGCGAGTGCTGGAGATCCTCGGCGGCTGGTTGCCCGTTATCGCCCTGCTGATCGCCGCCGCAGGGGTGTACGTGGCGGTCAACCGCCGTCACGCGCTGATCGGGGCCGCGCTGGCGGTGTTCGTGGCCATGCTGGTCCTCGGTATCTCCCTCACCGTCGTGCGCGACGTCTACCTCGATCATCTGCCTCCCGGGACGTCCCAGGCAGCTGCCGGAGCCGTCTACGACGCGCTGGTCAGGTTTCTGCGCGCCGGAGTGCGGGCGCTCGCCGCGGTCGCCCTCTTCACCGCCGTCGGCGCGTTCCTCGCCGGCCCGTCCCGTATCGCCGTCCTCACTCGTACGGGCTGCCGCAGGAGCATTGCCGCACTCCGCGACGTGGCGGTGTCGGCGGGGCTTCGCCTCGGTGCGGTCGGGCGGTTCGTGCACCGCTTCAAGCGCTGGATCGGGGTCGCCATCCTGGTCGTCGCCGCGGTCGTCCTGTTCACCTGGACCTACCCGACCACGATGGTCGTGGTGTGGACTGCGGTGCTCACGCTGGTCGGCTTCGCGATCCGCGAATTCCTGGACGGCACCACGCCGCCCGCAGACTCCCGCGCCACTCACTGAAGGCGCTGTTCAGGCTACCGACAGCGGGCCGGTAGCCGACGGCTGCCCGATGCTGCGGCCGGCGCCCGCCGACCTCGGCCCCGCCGCATACCCATGCGACGTCTGCGGACCCTCGGTATGGTTGAAAAGACAGCGAAACATGCCAAAACGCTTCGCCGACGGCAACGCGGTCGACGATGGAACGGATGGCAATCATGACCGCATCACCTGTCACCTCTCCGGATGCCCGTCCCGTTGAGCCCGGTGCCCCGGGACCGGACGCCAAGTTGCCCGGCGCGGCCGCTGAGCACGCTGTCGCACACAACGCCGTGACCCTCGACGTGTTCGGCGCGCGTCTGGAACTGCTCCCTCCCGAGCAGCTCGCCTTTATCGCCGGCCTTGGCGCACTGGCCGCCTTCGAGATTCTCGAATGGCCGGTGGCGCTGGTCCTGGCGGTCGGACACCAGCTCGCCCACAGCCATCACGGCCGGGTGCTGCGCGAGTTCGGCGAGGCCCTGGAAGAGGCCTGAGGCCACCCCTCGTGTCGTGCTACCCCTCGGCGGCACGCGAAGTGCGGGTCGGCTTGCCCAGTGCCCAGAACAGCACCCCGAGGAGCATGAACCCGACGAGCGGGACGGCCTCCGTCAGCAGGTACTTCCAGCGCTCGCCGTAACTCCAGCCGTCCGGCGCGTAGTCGGAGCCGAACCAGTGGTCGCCGAGTCCGGGGGCGACCAGCTGCACGCTCGCGAAGAGGACGAGCAGGGTGAGCACCACACTGATGGTGCGGGGGAAAGGCGCCTTGTAGGGGCGGGGGACGTCGGGGGCCTTGCGACGCAGCACCGCGAGTGCCGGGAAGATGCCCAGGTAGCTGACGAGGGTGGTGGATACGGCCAGGCCGAGGACGGCGCCGAAGAGCTTGGCGGCGCTGCCGTTGGTCAGTTCGTGGGCCAGGACCAGGACGACGGTGGAGACCACCCCGCTGAGGATGTTGACCCGTACCGGGGTGCCGAACCGGTTGGAGATGACGCCGAGGAAGCGGGGCGCGGCGCCGTCGTAGCCGGAGACGGCGAGCGCGCGGTCGGAGCCCATGACCCACGTGACGCCCGAGGACAGCACCGTGAGGATGAACATGATGGCCGCGAGGTCCCCGAGCAGGCTGCCGGCGCCGCTGAGCGTGGCGGTGCCGTCGGCGGCGACGTGGCCGCCGTACACGGTGAAGACCTGCCGGATCGCGTCGATGAATCCGCCGAGGCCGGTGATGGCCTTGACCGGCAGGACGAGCAGGATGCCGAGGATCGGCAGCGCGTACAGCACAACGGCGAGGAAGGCGCTGCGGAAGATGGCGAAGGGCACGTCCTTCTGGGCGTCCTTCATCTCGTCGCCCGCGGTATTCGGCAGCTCGAAACCGACGTAATTGAACATCAGGACGGGCACCAGCCCGACGAATCCCACGTAGGTAGGGGAGAAGTCGCCGATCCCGAATCCGTGCAGGCCGTGCTGGATGCCGTAGACCACGACCGTGGCGGTGAACAGGCCGAGGAGGACGAAACGGCTCCAGGCGCCGATGGTGGGAATCCACTTGCCGACGTCGAAGGAGAGGATCGCGGCGAGCACGCCCACCCAGATGAACACAAGGGTGAAGGCGTAGAAGGCCAGGGTGCTCAGGTCCTTCCCGTCGTTGAAGAAGGTGGTGTAGGCCGTGACGGCGGAAACGGCGAGCGTGCCGCCGAGCCAGACCGGATTGGTGATCCAGTACAGGAAGTTGTTGACGGCACCGGCGAGTCGCCCGAAGGCCCGGCTGGTCCAGATGTAGGGGCCGCCCTCGTCGGGGAACGCGGCCCCGAGTTCGGCGGTCAGCAGTGCGGAAGGCACGAAGAACACGACGGCCAGCACGATGAGCCAGGTGAACGCCTCGGCACCGGACGAGGCCACGGTGCCGATGGTGTCCACCCCGACGATGGTGCAGAGGAGGAAGAAAAGGATGTCGAAGCGACCGAAGTGCTTGCGCAGCTTCTGCCGCTCCGCCTGGGCTGCGGCCGGCGTGCCGCCCGGCTCGGAAGTCAGTTGGCCAGCGGTCACCGGGAGCTCCTGCGTGCTCGTGGTACGGGCGGGATCCGGCCATGATCTGCCGCCGCCACGAAAGCCCACAAGCGTTCATGTGCAGTCTTGACCATCACTTCTCCGGCCGACTGCCCCAGCCGGGTCGCCGTGGTGATGGGGAGCTGCAGCAAAACAGGAGGCGCCGACCGAATCCCGGCCGACGCCTCCCGCGAGGTGTATTGATCGTGTCCGAGGGGGGACTTGAACCCCCACGCCCGATAAAGGGCACTAGCACCTCAAGCTAGCGCGTCTGCCATTCCGCCACCCGGACAAGGTGTCTGTCGAGCGGAGTTTCCCCCGCGGCGACAGAAGAAACATTACCAGGCTCCCAGGGGTGGCCGATCACCCCCGTCCGGGCGTGAACGGCGTGTGACGGGCCGGGGCCGGTCTTGGGGAGCGACCGGGGGGAGAGGGAGGATGAGGGGGACCACCAGCAGCGACAGCGCGGGAGGAAGCACGTGAGCGAGACGGACACGGCCAGGGGCGTCACCGGCGAGGACGAGGTCGTGGACCTCTGCCGCGAGCTGATCCAGATCGACACCAGCAACTACGGCGATCACTCGGGACCGGGCGAGCGCAAGGCGGCCGAGTACGTCGCCGAGAAGCTCGCCGAGGTGGGTCTCGAACCGCGGATCTTCGAGTCGCACCCGGGACGCGCCTCCACGGTGGCCCGGATCGAGGGCGAGGACCGGTCCCGGCCCGCGCTGCTCATCCACGGCCACACCGATGTCGTACCGGCCAACGCGGCCGACTGGACCCACCCCCCCTTCTCCGGCGAGATCGCGGACGGCTGCGTGTGGGGCCGTGGCGCGGTCGACATGAAGGACATGGACGCGATGACCCTGGCGGTCGTACGCGATCGGCTGCGCAGCGGGCGCAGGCCCCCGCGCGACATCGTGCTCGCGTTCCTCGCGGACGAGGAGGCGGGCGGCACGTACGGCGCCAAGCATCTCGTCAAGAAGCATCCCGACCTCTTCGAGGGCGTCACCGAGGCGATCAGCGAGGTGGGCGGGTTCTCGTTCACCGTGAGCGAGGAGCGGCGGCTCTATCTGATCCAGACGGCCGAGAAGGGCATGCACTGGATGAAGCTGACCGTGGCCGGCACCGCCGGGCACGGGTCGATGATCCACCGGGACAACGCCATCACCGAGCTGTCGGAGGCCGTCGCGCGGCTCGGCCGGCACACGTTCCCGGTGCGGGTCACCAAGACGACCCGGGCCTTCCTCGACGAACTCGGCGACGCGCTCGGCACCGAGCTCGACCCGGAGGACATGGAGTCCACCCTCGTCAGGCTCGGCGGCATCGCCAAGTTCATCGGTGCGACCCTGAGCAACACGGCCAATCCCACGCAGCTCGGCGCCGGTTACAAGGTCAACGTCATTCCGGGCGAGGCCACCGCACACGTCGACGGACGTTTCCTGCCGGGGCACGAGGAGGAGTTCCTCGCCGACCTCGACCGGATCCTCGGGCCGACGGTGCGGCGCGAGGACGTGCACGCGGACAAGGCGGTGGAGACCACCTTCGACGGAGCGCTCGTGGCGGCGATGCAGTCCGCGCTGCTGGCCGAGGACCCGACCGCGAAGGCGATTCCCTACATGCTCTCCGGCGGGACGGACGCCAAGTCCTTCGACGACCTGGGCATCCGGGGCTTCGGCTTCGCGCCGCTCCAGCTGCCGCCGGAGCTGGACTTCGCGGGCATGTTCCACGGAGTCGACGAGCGGGTGCCGGTGGCGGGACTGAAGTTCGGCGTGCGCGTGCTCGATCGGTTCATCGACGCGTCCTGAAGGCGTCCCGTCCTGGATTCGCCCACTGAAACGAAACTTCAACAATCGACCGCCCGTGCGGAATTGACTGAGAAGAGTGAATCCGACCATAAGCTCGTAGCTCCATTACTCCCTCCTCGTTACTGGTGATGCGATCCGCTACTTGGGATCGCATTGCCAACAAGGAGAGAATAATGATCAAGAAGATCGTCGCTGCTGCCGCTGCCACTGGTGGTCTGGTTCTCGCGGGCGCGGGCATGGCCGTCGCCGACTCTGGTGCCCAGGGTGCGGCCGTGCACTCCCCGGGTGTCCTTTCCGGCAACGTCGTCCAGGTTCCCGTTCACGTCCCCGTGAACGTCTGCGGCAACACGGTCTCCGTGATCGGGCTGCTGAACCCCGCCTTCGGCAACGTCTGCATCAACAAGTGACGTTGTGCCTCGCCCCGTGAGGGGCTGAGCCGGTCGGCCCCGGAGCGCACGCCATGTGCTCCGGGGCCGACCGGCCTTTTCGGGACGTCGAGATTTCGGGACGTCGAGTTTTCGGTACAAGGTCGAAGGCAGGGATTCAGCAATGCGACAGGTCACCCGCAAGGGCCTGATGACCGTGGCCGCCGCGACCGGCGTGATCGCCGCCACCGGCGGCGGGGCGCACGCCGACTCGGGCGCGAGCGGATCGAGCACGAACTCGCCCGGCGTGCTGTCGGGCAACTCGGTGCAGGCGCCGGTGAACGCACCGGTGAACGTCTGCGGCAACACGGTCAACGTCGTCGGGCTCCTCAACCCGGCGATGGGCAACAAGTGCGTCAACACCGGCGTACGCAGCGGTGGCGGCGGTTCCTCCGGCGGTTACGGGGGGCACGACGGCCACGGTGGTCACGGCGGCTCCGCCGGCTCCGGGGGCTCGCAGGCGGGCGGGCACACCGGCGGTTCGCCGGGCGTCGGCTCGGGCAACCACGTCGAGGCGCCGATCGACGCGCCGGTGAACGTCTGCGGCAACAGCGTCGACATCATCGGCATCGGCAACACCACCACGGCCGACGACTGCGCGAACGACGGCGGTTACGGCGGCGGACACCCCGGTACGCCGCCGGGTGGCGACAACGGGACGACGCCTCCCGGGACGACGCCTCCCGGGACGCCGGAGCAGCCCGGCAACCCGGAGAACCCGGGCAATCCGGTGGAACCCAGTCGCCCCGGTTCCCCGACCGCGCCGCCCACCTCGGACGACCGGACGCCGGGCGACTCCTCGCACGCCAACCAGCCGGGGGCGCAGTCCGTCGTCCAGCCCGAGGGTGCCGCACAGCTCGCGCACACCGGCAGTGACCTGGCGATGGGCCTCGTCCTCCCCGTAGGCGCGGGGGCGCTGCTGGCGGGCGCGGTCCTCTACCGCAAGGCGCGCGTCTCGGCGTAAAGCGGCACACAGTGCCGGAAAGCACCACGAACTTCCCCGGGGTGCGCACAACGGAGCGGGCCCTGCCTCGATGGGGGCCCGCTCCGTTCTCGTCGCCTCAGCTCACCACGTGGCGCGTACCTGGCGGATGATCCTCCGACGCAGCCGCACCCTGCGGCTGCCGTCGCGCAGCAGGCTCAGGCGGTCCAACTCCCAGTGTCCGTACTCGGCATGGTCCGTCAGCAGACGCGTGGCGTCCTTGCGGGAGACCCCGCGCGGCACGTACACGTCGACAAATTCGTATTCCGGCATCGCATCTATTGTGCGTGCAGAGCCCCTGTACGGATAGCGTCTGCACTATGTCTGATGCTGTGCAGCCCACCGCTGCCGAGGTACGCGCCGCCGCCGAGGCGGTCAAGACCGCGCTCGACCGCCACTTGGCCGCGGTCGAACGCCGGTCGGGCGAGGACGACCCGGCCGTCTACGAGGCGTTCAACGAGCTGGCCGCGGCCGCCGAGGTGTACGACGAACTGCTCTACGACCGTTATGACGAGGTCACACCCTTCGAGATCCCCGGAGCGGAAGATTCACTGCCGCCGTACACGGGTCCCGAGGAGCCGAACGCGCTGAGCGTGCTGATCCGCCGCGACTACTCCGTGGCGGAGCCCCAGCGGCTGCTGGCGCACGCCCAGCGGATCGAGGCGGCGGACGACGACATCGGCGACGACACGGCGGCATCCGGCACGGTCCACGGGGCGCTGGGCATCCTGTTCGGCGAGTTCGAAGCGGACGAGATCGCCTCGCGGCACAAGGAGTTCGGTCTCGAGGAGGGCGACTCCACGCTCTGGGTGACGGCCGCGGACGAACCGGCCGACCCCGGGGAGTGGCTGGAGGCGCCGTTCGAGCAGATCGACGCGCAGCGGGTGGTCTGCCGCTTCGACGTCAGCGCGGTCTTCGACGACGAGATCGACGACGTGGACGACGAGACCGAGGACGTCGAGGACGAGCCCGAGCCTGAGGACGAGACCGACGAACTCGAACTCGACGCGGATCTGGACGAGGACGAGGATCTGGAGCCACTGGACGCGGATCGCTGAGCGCACGCGCCGGCGGTAACCACGACGGCGGCGGTCACGGAGGTTCTGCCCTTCGTGACTGCCGCCGTCGCGCGTCAGCCCGCTGTCGGGACCTGCGGGGCGAGCACCACGGGCAGCCGGGTCGTACGAGGCTTCGCCGGGACCTCGGCCACGGCCCGGGGAAGTGCCTGGTCCACGCCGTGGACCACGGACAGATGCCGGTCCGCCCGCCCGAACGCCGTGTAGACCCACGGACGGCTGAGAACCTGCGCGGCATCGCCGGGCAGCACCACGACCACCGCCGGCCACCGCCCGCCCACCGCCTGGTGCGCGGTCAGCGCCCACCCGTGCCGCACGGACTGCTCCACCTGCTCCTTCGGTACGACGACGGCCTCGCCGGCGCACGTCAGGTGCAGTCCGTCGGCGTCGGCCTTGACCACATGGCCCGGCAGCGTACGACCGGGCACGGGGGAGTAGGCGATCCGGTCCCCGGGGTCGAAGCCGCCGAAGCGGCCGGGGCCCGGGTTGAGCCGCTCCTTGAGGGCCGCGTTCAGTACGCGGGTGCCGGCCGCGCCGCCGTGTCCCGGCGTGATGACCTGGGTCTCCTCGGGAGGGATCCCGATCGCCCGCGGTACCGAGTCCGCGACGAGCTGCACGGTCCGGTGCACGGCCTCGCCCGCGTCCCGGACAGGCACGATCACGACCTCCTTGCCGGGGGCCTCGACCTGGCTCAGCTCGCCGATGCCGATACCGGAGACCAGCTCGCCCAGCGGCCCGGGATCCGGCCGCCGCGAGGCGACCTGGGGGCAGACCCGCGCGGCCAGCAGATCGGCGAAGACCCGCCCGGGTCCCACGGACCACAGCACCGCCGGGTCCCCGGCCAGCACCAGCCGGGCGCCGTCCGGCAGCGACTCCGTGAGCAGAGCCGCCGTCTCCACGTCCAGCTGGGGCGCGTCGAGCACGACGAGCAGGTCGAGGTCCAGCGCGCCGTCGGCATCCCGGCCGGGCCCCTCGGCACCGGACAGCAGCCCGGCGACGGTGGCGACACCGGGGGAGTCGTCGTCCTGGCCGTCGGACCCCGAATCGTGCCCCCGCGCCCCGCCCGTCAGCGCCGCGAAGCGATCACGCCCGACCGGGCTGTGGGCGGCGGCCCAGGCGCGCAGCCCCAGACCCCCGGCCGCGCCCACCAGCGCGGCAGGCTCGGCCAGCGAGGCCTCCCCACCGGTGTGGAGTACGAGACCGTGGCGAGCGACCGCCCGGACCAGTTCGGCGGCGGACCCGCCGAGGCCGTCCGCGACCCGCTCCCACTCCGCACCCGAACCGTCCTCCTTCGGAACGGAGTTGATCAGCCGGCCCAGTCCGTCGGCGAGGCTCTCCTCCGCGAGGGCGTACTGCTCCAGCCCGACGAGTACGCGGACCGGGCGCTCCTGGTCCTCCTCGTCCTCCCCGTCCTCCTGGTTCGTCTCCGCTTGCGGGGCGGTCGGGTCGAGGGGGTCGTGGAAGACCAGGGCGTCGCCCTCCGCGATCGAGTCCTGCACGGCCGCCTCGGGATCCGGCACGCCCCGCTTGGCGAGTGCGGCGGTGAGTGCCGGCATCTCCAGGGCGGTGTGCCCGGCGAGGGCGGCCTGCTCCAGCAGCCAGACGGTGACGGCCCGGCCCCGCCGCTCGTCGTCCGGCCCGCACTCCGCGCCGAGCAACGCCCGGGCGAACCCGTCGGCCTGCTCGGGCCGCACGCCGCTCACCCGCAGCAACTGCCAGGGATCCGCCCGCAACCGCTCCTCGGCACCTTCTCCCAGAGCCGAGGCGACCTGCGGCGCGAGCGCCTCAGGGGCGCCCCCCTCGGTCAGTACGCTCCGCACGGCCTCCATCGCCCCCGGCGAGGAGACCACGGGCGCGACACCCGCACCCGCCGCGACCGGCCGCGGCCTGGGCTCCGGTGCGGGCCGAGGCGCTGCGGCCGCGGGCTCGCTGAAGACGGCGGCCACCGGCTTCTCACCGCTCTCCACGGCCCGTACGGCCGCGAGCAGATCGGCGGCCTGCCCGCTGAGCTTGGCCCCGGCCGGGATGGGAGCCCTCTTCTCGGCCTTGCGCTGCGCGATCCGCTCCCGCTCCAGCCGCTGTGCGGCGAGCTCGGCCGCGGCCTCGGACAACTGCCCCGCGCCCTCGACGGCCGTGCCCGCGCCCTCGACGGCCGTGCCCTCGGCGGAGTCACCCCCCTCCGCGGTGTCACCCTCCTCGGCCGCGCCCGGCGTCCCCGGCTCGACGTCCTCCGCGTCCTCCGCGTTCCCCGCGTCCTCAGCGGGCTCCGGCTCCGTGCTCACAGCGTGCTCCAGTCGTGATCGGGATAGCGGTGCACGGGCGCCGACACATCGTCGAGCGCCCGGCAGATCTCGTCAGGAAGACTAAGGGCCTCCACTGACAATGCCGCCGTGAGCTGCTGTGCGTTGCGCGCGCCGACGACGGGGGCGGCCACGCCCGGCCGGTCGCGGACCCAGGCGAGGGCCACCTGGAGCGGCGTCACCGCGAGCCCGTCGGCCGCCGTCGCCACGGCGTCCACGATGCGGCCGGCCGTGTCGTCGAGGTACGGCGCGACGAACGGCGCCAGATGCTCCGAGGCACCCCGCGAGTCGGCGGGCGTCGAGTGCCGGTACTTGCCCGTGAGCACCCCGCGACCGAGCGGCGACGAGGGCAGCAAGCCGATTCCCGCGTCGATGGCGGCCGGCAGCACCTCGCGCTCGACACCGCGCTGGAGCAGCGAGTACTCCAGCTGCGTGCTCGCCAGCCGGGTGCGCGTGCCCGGCGCCGCGAGCTGATAGGTCGCGGCCTTGGCGAGCTGCCACCCGCAGAAGTTGGAGACGCCGGCATACCGGGCCCGCCCGCTGCTGACCGCAAGGTCCAGCGCCTGGAGGGTCTCCTCCAAGGGGGTGTCCGGGTCGAAGGCGTGGATGTGCCACAGGTCGACGTAGTCCGTGCCGAGCCGGGCCAGCGAGGCGTCCAGCGCGGAGAGCAGATGCCCGCGGGAGCCGTCGAACCGGCGATCGGGATCCGGCACGCTGCCGGCCTTCGTCGAGATGACCAGGTCGCGACGCGGCACGAGGCCTTCTATGAGGCGGCCGAGAAGATACTCGGCCTCTCCGTCGCCGTACACGTCCGCCGTGTCGACGAGGCTCCCGCCCGCTTCCCAGAACGTCTTCAAGAGGTCCGCGGCGTCGTGCTCGTCGGTGTCCCGGCCCCAGGTGAGGGTGCCGAGCCCGATCCGGGACACACGCAGGCCGGTGCGGCCGAGATGCCTCTGCTCCATGAACGCCGAGATTACTGGCCAGAACCTGCCGTGTGGGTGCCTGTGGATAACCAGTTTCCGACAGCGGAAGGGGCGGGGACCGCCAACCCTGGCCATGGTCGATCCCGCACCCCCGCGTTAAGGTCTCCGACAAGAGACGTTACTGATCGGTAAGGGGATTCGGCATGCAGCTCGGGATCAACCTCGGCTACTGGGGTCTCGGCATGGACGCGGGCAATCTCGCCGTGGCCAAGGAGGCCGACCGCCTCGGCTACGCGGTCTGCTGGGCCGCCGAGGCCTACGGCTCCGACGCGGCCACCGTGCTCACCTGGGTCGCCGCCCAGACCGAGCGCATCGACGTGGGCTCGGCCATCTTCCAGATCCCGGCCCGCCAGCCGGCGATGACCGCGATGACCGCCGCCACCCTCGACTCGCTCTCCGGCGGCCGCTTCCGCCTCGGCCTCGGCGTCTCCGGCCCGCAGGTCTCCGAGGGCTGGTACGGCGTCAAGTTCGACAAGCCGCTCTCCCGCACCCGCGAGTACGTCGAGATCGTCCGCAAGGCGATGAGCCGCGAGCGCCTGTCCTACGAGGGCGAGCACTGGACGCTCCCCCTCCCCGACGGCCCGGGCAAGCCCATCAAGCTCACCGTGCACCCGCAGCGCGAGCACATCCCGCTCTACATCGCCGCCATCGGCCCGAAGAACCTCGAACAGACCGGCGAGATCGCCGACGGAGCCCTGCTCATCTTTCCCTCCGCCGAGCACCTCGAGGACACCGCGATCAAGTACCTGCGGGCCGGCCGTGAGAAGGCCGGCCAGACCCTCGACGGCTTCGACGTCTGCCCGACCCTGCCCCTCGCCGTCGGTGAGGACAAGGACGTGGCCACCCTCGCCGACACCTTCCGCCCGTACACAGCGCTGTACGTCGGCGGCATGGGCAGCCGCAAGCAGAACTTCTACAACCAGCTCGCCCAGCGGATGGGCTACGAGCGGGAGGCAGCCGAGATCCAGGACAAGTACCTGTCCGGCGACAAGGAGGCCGCCGCGGCCGCCGTACCGCACGACCTGATCGACAAGACGGCTCTCCTGGGCTCCGTCGACCGGATCGCGGACCGCATGAAGGCGTACGCCGCGGCCGGAGTCACCACCCTCACCCTCAGCCCCGCGGGCTTCTCGCCCGAGGAGAGGATCGCCGCGCTCCGGGCCGGCACCGAGGCGCTGGAGCGCGCCGGGCTCGCGTGACAGCGGGTTGAACCCGGGTGGAACCACCGGAGATTTCCTACGGCCGTGGTGGGGGCTCGGGGGTCTTCCCCGCCACGGCCGTCACGCGGAACAACGCGCCGGGGCCCGCGCGGTTACGCCCCGCTCGCGACCCAGAGGGTCCTCCTTTTGGAGGAGTTGTCCGACACAGCTGTTGCAGCACCTCTCTCTCCGCATTTGACTCGTTCTTTGCGGATCCTGCGGAGTCCGGAGTCCTGCAGAGAGGTGCCCACGATGCTTTCGGCCAAGAGCCTGTTCGAAGAGATCCTCGACAACGACGAGTCCTTCCGCCTGTTCTGCTCCATCGCGGCCAGTGGGGAGTCTCAGGGCGGCTGGGAGAACGCCCGCATCGCCGCGCTCGTCCCGGAGAGCGAGCGTGCGCTCGCCCCCAAGATCACCCGGCACGGCGCGGACGAGGACAAGCACGGGCGGATCTTCAAAGCCCTGCTGAAGAAGCGCGACCTCGAACCCGTCCCCGTCCCGCCCGAGACGGACTACACGATGGTCCTGGAGAAGCACGGTATCGGCCTGGCCCACGAGCGGCTCAAGGGCGACCAGCCGCTCTCGGTGGAGGACGTCATCACCTACCTGGCACACAGCCGGGTCACCGAGCAGCGTGCCGCCGACCAGATGGTCATGCTGCGGAAGTACTTCGTGGACCACCCCGTGGTCGGCAAGGCCGTCCGGTTGATCTCCAACGACGAGGACAACCACCTCGCGTACACCCACGAGGAACTGCTGCGCTTCGCGGCCGCCGGGCACGGCCGGCTCATCCAGCGCACGCTGCGCGAGTGCGCGCTCGCCGAGATCGGCATCTACCGGGACGTCAGCCTCGCCGTCATGGCCCACATGGGCCGCATCCTCGGCTGGCCGAGGGCGAAGTCGACGGTGCTCGCGGCGGGCATCCGCGCGATGTACGGGTACGAACGCCTCGTGGGCTGGCGCCGGATGGTGTCCCTGAAGATGCCGGAACGCCGGGACGCGCTGGGCGGCCCGGCGGCCTCGGCCCCCGAGTTCGCCTGAGTCTTCCGCATGTCGTCGTTCGTCCGTACGACGATCCTCCCGGGAGTTGGCGCAGTCGACGATCACGGAGCGGATTCGGCCCCGGGGCCCGGGCGTTTCGGCGTACGCCTACGCTGGGCCGCATGCCCACGTTGATCCTTGTCCGGCACGGACGATCCACCGCCAATACCGAGGGACTGCTCGCCGGGTGGACCCCCGGCGTCGCCCTGGACGAGCGCGGCGCCGCGCAGGCCGCCGCTCTGCCCGGGCGGCTCGCCGAGCTGCCGGTCTCCGAAGTCGTCACCAGCCCGCTACAGCGCTGTGAGGAGACGGTCCGGCCGCTGCTCGACGCCCGGCCCGGTCTCACGGCCCACACCGACGAGCGGATCGGGGAGTGCCACTACGGCGACTGGTCCGGCCGCAAGCTCGCCGAGCTCACGGACGAGCCGCTGATGGAGATCGTGCAGGCGCACCCCTCGGCGGCCGCGTTCCCCGGCGGTGAGTCGATGCGCGCGATGCAGACCCGCGCCGCCGAGGCGGTGCGTGAGTGGAACGCGCGCGTGGAGCGCGATCACGGAGCCGACGCCGTCTACCTCATGTGCTCGCACGGCGACGTCATCAAGTCGCTCGTGGCGGACGCACTGGGACTTCATCTCGACCTCTTCCAGAGGATTTCCGTCGAACCGTGTTCCATCACCGTGATCCGCTACACACGTCTGAGGCCGTTTCTCGTCCGCCTCGGCGACACCGGCGATTTCGCGTCGCTGGCACCGCGCGCGGACCCTCCGGCCGACGAGGCCGCGGTCGGGGGCGGTGCGGGCGCGCCGTGATCGTCGGGCGCAGTAGGGTGAAGCGGTTCACGCACGCGCGCTCACGTATGGATGTTCGACCCCGATCACGTACTCACGCTCACGCACTCACGATTTCAATGGAGACAGGACGTGTCCCGTCAGGTGTTCCTCTACGACCCCCCGGACCGGTTCGTGGCCGGTACGGTCGGACTGCCCGGACGCCGTACGTTCTTCCTCCAGGCCACAGCCGGCTCCCGGGTGACCAGCGTGGCCCTGGAGAAGACGCAGGTCGCGGCGCTCGCCGAGCGCATGGAAGAGCTTCTGGACGAGGTGGTGCGCCGTAGTGGCGGCAGCGCCGCCGTCCCGGCTGTGACGCCCACCGAAGTCGCCGACACCCGCCCCCTGGACGCCCCCGTCGAGGAGGAGTTCCGGGTCGGCACGATGGCCCTCGCCTGGGACGGCGAGGAGCAGCGCATGATCGTCGAGGCGCAGGCTCTCGTGGAGCTCGACGCCGACACCGACGAGGATCTCGCCGAAGCCGAGGAGCGGCTGCTTCAGGACGAGGAGAACGGTCCCCCGATGCTGCGGGTCCGGCTCACCGGCGCGCAGGCGAGAGCCTTCGCCAAGCGTGCCCTGGATGTCGTCAACGCGGGGCGGCCGCCGTGTCCGCTGTGCAGTCTCCCGCTCGACCCGGAAGGACACGTATGTCCGCGCCAGAACGGATACCGCCGCGGAGCATGACGGCCTTGGCGATGTCGGCCGAACTGCTCGCCGAGGGTGAGCTGACCGTGCGCGGCCGCATCCGGGAGGCGTCCAACGCGGCGCTGTACTGCACGGTCTCCCACAACGGCCGGGAGGCCACCTGCATCTACAAGCCGGTGGCCGGGGAGCGGCCCCTGTGGGACTTCCCCGACGGGAACCTCGCCCGGCGCGAGGTCGCCGCGTACGAGGTCTCCGAGGCGACCGGCTGGGGGCTCGTACCGCCCACCGTGCTGCGCGACGGGCCGTACGGCGAGGGCATGTGCCAGCTGTGGATCGAGGTGACGCCCGGGGCCGAACTGCTCGCCCTCGTCGACGCGGAGGAGCCCGAGCCCGGCTGGAAGGCGATCGTCTTCGCCGAGGTCGGTGACGGACAGTCGGCGCTGCTCGTGCACGCCGACGACGAGCGGCTGCGCCGGCTCTCCGTGCTCGACGCCGTGATCAACAACGCGGACCGCAAGGGCGGACACCTGCTGCCCGACGCCGAAGGCCATCTGTACGGCATCGACCACGGGGTCACCTTCAACGTCGAGAACAAGCTGCGGACACTGCTGTGGGGCTGGGCGGGGGAGCCGCTGACGGGGGAGGCGGTCGACGTACTCAAAGGCCTCAAGGAGACGCTCGCGCCGTCCGGGGCGCTGGCCGTGCGGCTGGCCGACCTGGTCACCGCCGCCGAACTCGACGCCACGCGCGCGCGTGTCGACGATCTGCTGGCCTCCGGGAAGCACCCGGAGCCGAGCGGGGAGTGGCCGGCCATTCCCTGGCCGCCCGTCTAGCCGTACGGCCGACGTCGACAGCACGCCGAATCGGCGGCACGTCTCATCGGCAGCACGTCCGGGCGCATCGCGCAAGAACGCCGTACCGGCCAATTACCCCCGGTCCGGTTCGTATGCGGAACATCCGTCCGGTTAGGCTCATGACATGCATGCCTGGCCCGCTTCCGAGGTCCCCGCCCTGCCCGGTCAGGGCCGCGACCTGAGGATCCACGACACCGCGAGCGGTGACCTGGTCACCCTCGATCCCGGTCCCGTCGCCCGTATCTACGTCTGCGGCATCACGCCGTACGACGCGACCCACATCGGTCACGCGGCGACCTACAACGCGTTCGACCTCGTCCAGCGCGTGTGGCTCGACACCAAGCGCCAGGTTCACTACGTCCAGAACGTCACCGACGTCGACGACCCGCTCCTGGAGCGGGCCCAGCGCGACGACATCGACTGGGTCGCCCTCGCCGAGCAGGAGACGGCCCTCTTCCGCGAGGACATGACCGCCCTGCGGATGCTGCCGCCTGAGCACTACATCGGCGCCGTCGAGGCGATACCCGGCATCGTGCCGCTCGTCGAACGGCTGCGGGACGCGGGCGCCGCCTACGAACTCGAGGGAGACATCTACTTCTCCGTCGAGTCCGACCCGAACTTCGGCAAGGTGTCCCACCTGGACGCCGCCGCGATGCGGCTGCTGTCCGCCGAGCGCGGTGGTGACCCGGACCGTCCGGGCAAGAAGAACCCGCTCGACCCGATGCTGTGGATGGCCGCCCGCGAGGGCGAGCCCAGCTGGGACGGCGCCTCGCTCGGGCGCGGCCGGCCCGGCTGGCACATCGAGTGCGTCGCCATCGCCCTCGACCACCTCGGGATGGGCTTCGACGTGCAGGGCGGCGGCTCCGACCTCGCCTTCCCGCACCACGAGATGGGCGCCTCGCACGCCCAGGCACTGACCGGCGAGTTCCCCATGGCCAAGGCGTATGTGCACGCCGGCATGGTCGCCCTGCACGGCGAGAAGATGTCCAAGTCCAAGGGGAATCTGGTCTTCGTCTCGCAGCTGCGGCGCGACGGCGTCGACCCGGCCGCCATCCGGCTCGCACTGCTCGCCCACCACTACCGGTCCGACTGGGAGTGGACCGACCAGGTCCTCCAGGACGCCCTCGCCCGGCTCGACCGCTGGCGTGCCGCCGTCTCCCGGCCCGACGGCCCGCCCGCCGAGACGCTGGTCGCTCAGATCCGCGAGGCCCTCGCCGCCGACCTGGACGCCCCGGCCGCGCTGGCCGCCGTGGACCGCTGGGCGGCGCTCCAGCAGGAGCGGGGCGGCACGGACGAAGGCGCCCCCGGTGTCGTGTCGCGGGCGGTGGACGCTCTGCTGGGTGTGGCGTTGTAGCCCACGGGAGTTCGTGAGAGGGGCGCTTCCTCCCCGCCGGGGAAGCGTCCCTCCCGTGCGCGTCCACTACGCCGTGCGAGGGCGGTGCGCACGTGGCGCACCGCCCTCACCGGTTCAGTCCTCCGGTGACGAGTCCTCGTCGTCCGCCCCGGGCTTCGGCGGCTTCGGCGGTCGCGTACGGCCGCTGGGGTTGTCCTTGAGGAACGGGGGCGACGGCGGGCCTTCGCTGCCGTCCGCCGTGGCGTGCCCGCCGGGCTGACCGGGCTGACCGCCGCCGTCCCGGCGCCGCAGATACCGCTCGAACTCGCGGGCGATCGCATCGCCCGACGCCTCCGGCAGCTCCGCGGTGTCCCGGGCCTCCTCCAGCGTCTGGACGTACTCCGCGACCTCGCTGTCCTCGGCGGCCAGTTGGTCCACGCCCACCTGCCAGGCGCGCGCGTCCTCGGGCAGTTCGCCCAGCGGGATCCGCACGTCGATCAGGTCCTCCAGGCGGTTGAGCAGCGCCAGCGTCGCCTTGGGGTTCGGCGGCTGCGACACGTAGTGCGGCACCGCCGCCCACAGGGAGACGGCCGGGACGCCCGCGTGCGTGCACGCCTCCTGGAGGATGCCGACGATGCCCGTGGGGCCCTCGTACTTGGTCTCCTCCAGACCCATGCGCTGCGCCAGGTCCGCGTCGGACGTGACCCCGCTGACCGGGACCGGCCGGGTGTGTGGGGTGTCACCGAGCAGCGCGCCCAGGACCACCACCAGTTCCACGCCCAGTTCATGGGCAAAGCCGAGGATCTCGTTGCAGAACGAGCGCCATCGCATCGACGGTTCGATACCTCGGACGAGTACGAGATCACGCGGTTTCTCGCCGCCGACCCGGACGACCGAGAGACGGGTCGTGGGCCAGGTGATCTTGCGTACGCCGCCGTCCAGCCACACCGTGGGGCGGTTCACCTGGAAGTCGTAGTAGTCCTCGGCGTCCAGCGCCGCGAACACCTCGCCCTTCCACTCCCGGTCCAGATGCGCGACCGCGGTGGAGGCGGCGTCGCCGGCATCGTTCCAGCCCTCGAACGCGGCCACCATGACTGGGTCGATCAGCTCGGGAACTCCCTCCAGCTCGATCACCCAGCGCCTCCTTCCGACGTGCCCTCGCTTGACCACCCAACCTTACGGCGTGCGGCGGGGGCGCCCGCAGCCCCCTTGCACGGGGGAGTGAACGGATCACTGCCCCGTTCGCCTGCCCGGAACACCCGGGAGCCATCCGAGCTGCCGGGCACCGCCTGTGGCCGCCGTCGGGCACGGAGGGCGGGCCGATGCCATCCGTCGGAGAAACACGAAACGTCCGATGTCCGGCTTGCCCGGTCATTTCACCCACTCGTGGGGCGTCACACCGAACCGGCGTCCACCGGCCGCGCTCGTGCGCAACTCTCCGTCGGGTGAGCGGAGTCGTCCCCAGGCCGAGCGGGCCGAGCGGGCCGAGGTGGCCGGGAGACAAAGCCCCGCCGCCTGGCGGAGCCGTATCCGTTGCCGGTGGCCGGTCGGCCGGGACGGGGAGCTCACCGTCGTCTTCACCGAGCGGATCCCCGCCCGGCGGCTGTGAGTGCTCGGCGACCCGGGCTCGGGCAAGACGGTCCTGGTCTCGGGCGGTGCGGACAAGGAGTACGTCGCCTCGCCCGAGCCGCTCGTGGCGGCCTGGGCGGGTGTGCGGCTCGGGGCGGTGTTCACCGTGTCCTGCCGCTGGTGCACGGGCTGCGGGCCGTCCCCGTGGACCTCGGCGCCACGGTCGACGGCCGGGCCCGGCCGGCCAACGACCGGCGCACGCTCGGCACCCGCGTCCTGACAGCGGCGGCGGTGGTCGGCGCCGTGGTGATCGGCGGCCAGGGCTGGTGCGCCGCGCGGAGGGCGTCGGCGGGCCCCTGTGGGTGTTCGCCGTCGGGCTGATTACAGCACTGCTGAGGGGACCGGCCGTCGGGATCCGGCAGGCGGCCCGGGGCCAGTACGCGGTCGCCCGCTGCTACCTCGCCCTGCGGCCGGGAGCCCCGTACGGCCTCATGGCCTTCCTCGCCGATGCCCATGACCGGGGGACGCCGCGCCGGGTGGGCGCGGTCCAGCACCGACTGGCCGACGCGGAGCGGTAGTTCACAAGGTCGACCGCAGCCACTGCTCCACGCTCGCGATGTGCACCGTGGCCCAGGACCGGGCCGCCTCCCCGTCCCGGTCCCGCAACGCGCCCAGGATCGCCCGGTGTTCGTGCAGGGTGCGGCTGACCGCGTCCTCCTGGGTCAGTCCGCGCCAGATCCGGGCCCGGGTGGTGGGCCCGGAGAGGCCGTCGAGCAGGGAACACAGCACCGAGTTGCCGGAGCTCTGCACGATGCCCCGGTGGAAGTCCAGGTCGCAGGCGACGAGTTCCTCCACGGACGGGGCATCCCCGAGCTTGTCCAGCTGAGCGGTCAGCGCGTCGAGTTGTTGCTCGCTGATCCGCAAGGCCGCCATCGCGGTGGCGGCCGGCTCCAGGATGCGGCGTACGGCCAGGAACTCCAGGACCGTGTCGTCGCGGTGGAAGTCGACGACGAAGCTCAGCGCCTCCAGCAGCAGCTGCGGGTCGAGGCTGGTGACGTAGGTGCCGTCGCCCTGCCGCACGTCCAGGATCCGGATCAGGGACAGGGCGCGCACGGCCTCCCGCAGGGAGTTGCGGGAGAGCCCGAGGTCCGAGGCGAGTTCGCTCTCCTTGGGCAGCCGGTCGCCGGGGCGCAGCGCGCCGGAGACGATCATGCCCTTGATCTTCTCGATCGCCTCGTCGGTGACTGCCATGGCCGGCCTCCCTGTGGTTCGGGCACGTCGTTCAGACATCCGATGTCTCCCGCCATTATGGGGCCCACCGGTCCGGACGGAGTGCCGAAGTCCTGGCCGGCGAACAGAGAAGGGGCGGCTCCGTCGGCGTGGAGCCGCCCCTTACCCGTCGTCCCGCTCACCTCTTGCCGGGTTACTTCTTGTCGAGCAGGTCCTGCACCTTCGCGCGGACGTCGTCCGTCGCCAGGCCGCGGATCGTCAGTGTCGTACGGCGGCGCAGTACGTCGTCCTGGGTCTCGGCCCACTCGCTGTCGCGGGCGTAGACGACCTGCGCCCAGATCTCCGGGGCGTCCGGGTGGACGCGCTCGGCCAGCTCCGGGTCGTCGTTGGCCAGGCGGGCGATGTCGAAGGCCAGCGAACCGTAGTGCGTGGCCAGGTGCCTGGCCGTGTCGGCGGCCATGCGCGGGCCGGTTGCCGGGTGGTCGGCCAGGAGGCGGTGGGCCACGGCCCGGGGATTGGCGACTCCCGGCAGCGGCAGCTTCTTCGGGAGCGCGGAGATGGGCTCGAAGTCGCTGCCCAGCGGGTGGCCCGGCAGCGCCTCCAGCTTCTGCATGACCGTACGGCCGATGTGCCGGAAGGTCGTCCACTTGCCGCCCGCGACGGACAGCATCCCGCCCTTGCCCTCGGTCACCACGGTCTCGCGCTTGGCCTTCGCCGTGTCGCCGGGACCGCCCGGCAGCACGCGCAGACCGGCGAAGGCGTACGTGATCAGGTCCCGGTCGAGCTGCTGGTCGCGGATGGAGAACGCGGCCTCGTCGAGTATCTGGGCCCTGTCCTTCTCGGTGACCGCGACGTCCGCCGGGTCGCCCTCGTACACCTCGTCGGTCGTGCCGAGCAGCAGCATGTCCTCCCAGGGGAGGGCGAAGGTGATGCGGTACTTGTCGATCGGGGTCGCCAGCGCGGCCTTCCACGGCGAGGTGCGCTTCAGGACCAGGTGCGCGCCCTTGGAGAGGCGGATGGACGGCGCCGCGTGCGGGTCCTCCATCCTGCGCAGGTGGTCGACCCACGGGCCGGTCGCGTTCAGCACCAGACGGGCGCTCACGCCGAACTCGTCACCGGAGAGGCGGTCACGCAGGTCCGCTCCGGTCACCCGGCCCTTGGTGAGGCGCAGGCCGGACACCTCCGCGTGGTTCAGCACGACCGCGCCCGCCTCGACGGCCGCGCGGACCGTCATCAGCGCCATGCGCGCGTCGTTCATCTGGTCGTCGCCGTACACGGCCACGGCCTTGAGGTTCTCGGTGCGCAGCTCCGGCACGTCCCGCTGCGCCTTGCCCGGCGAGAGCAGATGGCCGACGCCGTCGCCGAACGCCGACAGCGCGGAGTAGGCGAAGACGCCCGCACCGAGCTTCGCCGCGCCGTGCGGCCCGCCCTTGTACACGGGGAGGTAGAACGTGAGCGGATTCGCCAGGTGGGGGGCCACCTGACGGGAGACCGCGCGGCGCTCGAAGTGGTTCTCCGCCACCAGCTTCACCGCGCCGGTCTGCAGATAGCGCAGACCGCCGTGGAGCAGCTTGGAGGAGGCGGAGGAGGTGGCGCCGGCGAAGTCGCCGGCGTCGACCAGGGCCACCCGCAGGCCGGACTGCGCGGCATGCCAGGCGGTGGAGATGCCCAGGATGCCGCCGCCGATCACGAGAAGGTCGTACGACGCCTTGGCGAGCTGCTCCCGGGTCTCGGCTCGGCTCGGGTTCGAGCCGGAGGCCGGGCGCGTACCGAGGGCGGGCACGGACTGCAGGGTGGATTGACTGGTCATGTGGGGTTCTTACTCCTCGTCAGAGCTTCCGAGAGCTCTCTTGGTAGCCGCTCTCGTCAGCTCTCGTCTTCGAGCCAGCCCATGGTCCGCTCGACGGCCTTGAGCCAGCTCTTGTACTCACGGTCGCGCTTCTCCGCGGCCATGTTGGGGGTCCACTCGGCGGCCCGGCGCCAGTTGGCGCGCAGGTCGTCGGTGCTGGTCCAGAAGCCGACGGCGAGGCCGGCGGCATAGGCGGCGCCGAGGCAGGTGGTCTCGGCGACCATCGGGCGCACCACGGGGGCGTCCACGAAGTCCGAGAGGGTCTGCATCAGCAGGTTGTTGGAGGTCATGCCGCCGTCGACCTTGAGGGCCGCGAGCTCGACGCCGGAGTCCTTCGTCATGGCGTCGGTGATCTCACGGGTCTGCCAGGCCGTGGCCTCCAGGACGGCACGCGCGAGGTGTGCCTTCGTGACGTACCGGGTCAGGCCGGCGATCACACCGCGGGCGTCGGAGCGCCAGTACGGGGCGAACAGGCCGGAGAAGGCCGGCACGAAGTACGCGCCGCCGTTGTCCTCGACCGTCAGCGCCAGCGTCTCGATCTCGGCGGCGGTGGAGATGAGGCCCATCTGGTCGCGCATCCACTGCACCAGCGAACCGGTGACGGCGATCGAGCCCTCCAGGGCGTAGACCGCCTTCTCGTCGCCGATCCGGTAGCCGACCGTGGTCAGCAGGCCGTTGTACGAGTTGACCGGCTTCTCACCGGTGTTCATCAGCAGGAACGTGCCGGTGCCGTACGTCGACTTGGCCTCGCCCTCGGCGAAACAGGTCTGGCCGAACAGGGCCGCCTGCTGGTCGCCGAGCGCGGACGCGACGGGGATGCCGCCGAGGATGTCGCCGAGCTTGCCGCCCGTGACCTCGCCGTAGACCTCGGCGGAGGAGCGGATCTCGGGCAGCATCGCCAGGGGTACGCCGATGGACTCGGCGATCTTCGCGTCCCACTCCATGGTGTGGAGGTTCATCAGGAGGGTGCGGGAGGCGTTGGTGACGTCGGTGACGTGCCGGCCGCCGTCGACGCCGCCGGTCAGGTTCCAGATGACCCAGCTGTCCATGGTGCCGAAGAGGATGTCGCCGGCCTCGGCGCGCTCGCGCAGCCCCTCGACGTTGTCGAGCAGCCAGCGGGCCTTCGGCCCGGCGAAGTACGAGGCCAGCGGCAGGCCCGTCTCGCGGCGGAAGCGGTCCTGCCCGACGTTGCGGCCGAGTTCCTTGCACAGGGCGTCGGTGCGGGTGTCCTGCCAGACGATGGCGTTGTGGACGGGCTCACCGGTGTTCTTGTCCCAGAGCAGCGTGGTCTCGCGCTGGTTGGTGATGCCGATGGCCTTGATGTCGTCGCGGGTGATGCCGGCCTTCTCGATGGCGGAGGCGACGACCTCCTGGACGTTGGTCCAGATCTCGGTCGCGTTGTGCTCGACCCAGCCCGGCTTCGGGAAGATCTGCTCGTGCTCCTTCTGGTCGACGGAGACGATACGGCCGTCGCGGTCGAAGACGATGCAGCGGCTGGAGGTCGTGCCCTGGTCGATCGCGGCGATGAACGGGCCTGCGGTGTGGGCGTCGGTCACTGTGTGCTCCTGGAAGTCCGTGGTCAAGGGGCTGGCTTACGGCGTATCGCTGACGGCGTCTCGCTTACGGCTCTGAGCGGACGTACCGCTTTAAGCAAACGCGACGTTGTAGATGCCCGCGGCGATTGCGCCGCCGATGAGCGGACCGGCCACCGGTATCCAGGCGTAGCTCCAGTCGGAGCCGCCCTTGTTGGGCAGGGGCAGGAGTGCGTGCACGATGCGCGGACCGAGGTCACGGGCCGGGTTGATCGCGTAACCGGTCGGGCCGCCGAGGGACAGGCCGATCGAGACGACCACGAGCGCGGTGATCAGGACGCCCAGGGTGCCGAGGCCGTCGCCGTCCCCGTTCAGGCCCTGCGTGAGGATGGCCAGCACCAGCACGAAGGTGCCGATGATCTCCGTGGCGAGGTTCTGCCAGACGACCCGGACCTCGGGACCGGTGGAGAAGATGCCCAGCACCGGGCCGGCGCCCTTCTCCTGGGCCTCGACGGCCTTGACCTTGGTGGACTGCGCGCCCGGACCGCCGACGATCTCCTTGTCGGTGAGGTGCGCGTGGAACTGGCCGTAGTAGGCGACCCAGACCAGGGTCGCGCCGATCATGGCGCCGAGCAGCTGTCCGGCCCAGTAGACCGGGACGTCGCCCCAGTCGCCGTCCTTGATGGCGATGGCGAGCGTCACGGCCGGGTTGAGCTGGGCGCCGGAGAGCGGGGCCGTGGTGTACGCGCCCGTCAGAACGGCGAAACCCCACCCGAAGCTGATGGCGAGCCAGCCGGCGTTACGAGCCTTCGAAGCCTTGAGAGTGACGGCGGCGCAGACGCCGCCGCCGAGCAGAATGAGTATGGCGGTACCGATGGTCTCGCCGATGAAGATGTCGGAGCTGGACACCCGCGACTCCTTTGTCCTTCGTCCAGGGGAAGAGCTGTGCCGGCCCTTGGCGTTGTCATACTGTAACGCTTATTGCCGGTCGGTGTTCGACAATGTCGACCGATGGACGGGAGTCTTGCTCTGGCGTTACAGGCGCGTCAAGTGTTCTGTTGTCGAAAACACGATCGTTATTGATCGCCCTGTGCTATCGATCTTGCGCCGCCGGGGAGGTTCGGGCATCTCGGCGCACGACGGGGACCGGAACGCCTGCGGCGCCCCGGTCGTCTTGTCGTCCCGTGTCGCTCAGAACCGCCCGGCGCCCAGGTCCCGCGACACCGCGCGGGCGCAGTCCCGTACCGCCGCGATCAGCTCCGGACGCAGCTCTCCGTCCGGGCACAGCCGCTCCACGGCGCCGGTGATGCCGACCGCGCCCACCGGCATCCGGCGCCGGTCGTGAATGGGCGCGGCGACGGAGGCGACGCCCTCCCAGGTCTCCTCGACGTCCGCCGCGTAGCCACGCGCGCGCGTGAGGTCGAGGATCTGCTCGAACGCGTCGAGCTCGCAGACGGTCCGGTCGGTGAAGGCCTTGCGGTCGGCCTCCAGCGCCTCGCTGTGCGCGACCGGGTCGTAAGCCGCCAGGACCTTGCCCAGGGCGGTGCAGTGCAGGGGCTGCATGGCCCCGATCTCCAGCACCTGCCGGCTGTCGTCGGGCCGGAAGACGTGGTGCACGATCAGCACGCCCCGCTGGTGCAGGACCCCCAGGTGGACGCTCTCGCCGCTGGAGCGGGCCAGGTCGTCGGTCCACACCAGGGCCCGGGCCCGCAGCTCGTGCACGTCCAGGTAGGTGGTGCCCAGGCGCAGCAGCTCGGCGCCCAGCTGGTAGCGCCCGGAGGCGTCGTCCTGCTCGACGAAGCCCTCGTGCTGGAGGGTGCGCAGGATGCCGTGCGCGGTGCCCTTGGCGAGGCCCAGTGACGAGGCGATGTCCGAGAGGCCGAGGCGCCGCTCGCCGCCCGCGAGGAGCCGCAGCATCGCGGCCGCCCGTTCGAGCGACTGGATGTTCCGTGCCATCGCCGTCCTGCCTCCGTCCTCTTCGACCGTCGCCCCGCGACGTCGCTGCCGCCGTTCGGCAATGTCGAACACTACCGGTCCATGCCGACCTCTCGCCAACAGTCGGGCCGTATCTGTCCGGGATCCGTCGGCATGGTGTTCGGCATGGTGTTGGGTCACTCGTATCCCGTCGGTGACCGGGCCGCCATCCTCGTCCGTCCCGTGGACGCTCTGACCCATCCTGGGCCGGACCCGGCTACGCTTGCGGCGTGCGCCCGTCGCGAAACCTTTCACGGGTGGCGCAAAGCCGACAGCCGTCGCATCTGAGGGAGCCCTTTCATGGCCTCGTTGCCACCGACCCCTTCCACCGACAGCCGGACCCGTGTGTCCGCTCTCCGCGAGGCGCTCGCCACCCGTGTGGTGGTCGCCGACGGAGCGATGGGCACCATGCTGCAAGCCCAGGATCCGACCCTTGAGGACTTCGAGAACCTCGAGGGCTGCAACGAGATCCTGAACATCACGCGCCCCGACATCGTCCGCTCCGTCCACGACGAGTACTTCGCCGCGGGCGTCGACTGCGTGGAGACCAACACCTTCGGGGCCAACCACTCGGCCGCGACGGAGTACGAGATCGCCGACCGCGTCCACGAGCTGTCCGAGGCGGGCGCCCGTATCGCCCGCGAGGCGGCCGACGAGCACGCCGCCCGCGACGGCCGCACGCGCTGGGTGCTGGGCTCGATCGGCCCGGGCACCAAGCTGCCCACCCTCGGCCACATCGCGTACACCACGATCCGTGACGGCTACCAGGCCAACGCCGAGGGCCTGCTGGCCGGCGGGGCCGATGCCCTGATCGTCGAGACCACGCAGGACCTGCTCCAGACCAAGGCCTCCGTCCTGGGCGCCCGGCGCGCGCTGGACGCGACCGGCGCCGACGTGCCGCTGGTGGTCTCCATGGCGTTCGAGACGACCGGCACCATGCTGCTCGGCTCCGAGATCGGCGCCGCGCTGACGGCGCTGGAGCCCCTCGGCATCGACATGATCGGCCTGAACTGCTCCACCGGCCCGGCCGAGATGAGCGAGCACCTGCGCTATCTCACCCGCCACTCCCGCATCCCGCTGCTGTGCATGCCGAACGCGGGCCTGCCGATCCTCACGAAGGACGGCGCGCACTTCCCGCTCGACCCCGAGGGCCTGGCCGACGCCCAGGAGAACTTCGTCCGCGACTACGGCCTGAGCCTGATCGGCGGCTGCTGCGGCACCACCCCCGAGCACCTGCGCCAGGTCGTCGAGCGCGTCCGCGATCTCACGCCCACCGCACGTGACCCGCGGCCCGAGCCGGGAGCGGCCTCCCTCTACCAGACGGTGCCGTTCCGTCAGGACACCGCGTACATGGCGATCGGCGAGCGGACGAACGCCAACGGCTCGAAGAAGTTCCGCGAGGCCATGCTGGACGCCCGCTGGGACGACTGTGTGGAGATGGCCCGCGAGCAGATCCGCGAGGGCGCGCACATGCTCGACCTGTGCGTGGACTACGTCGGCCGCGACGGCGTGGCCGACATGGAGGAACTGGCCGGACGCTTCGCCACCGCCTCCACGCTGCCGATCGTGCTGGACTCCACCGAGGTCGACGTCATCAAGGCCGGCCTGGAGAAGCTCGGCGGCCGCGCGGTCATCAACTCGGTCAACTACGAGGACGGCGACGGCCCCGAATCCCGCTTCGCGAAGGTCACCAAGCTCGCCCAGGAGCACGGCGCCGCGCTGATCGCGCTGACCATCGACGAGGAGGGCCAGGCCCGCACGCCCGAGCACAAGGTCGCGATCGCCGAGCGGCTGATCGACGACCTGACCGGCAACTGGGGCATCCACGAGTCGGACATCCTCATCGACACCCTGACCTTCACCATCTGCACCGGTCAGGAGGAGTCCCGCAAGGACGGCATCGCCACCATCGAGGCGATCCGCGAGCTCAAGCGCCGCCACCCGGACGTACAGACCACGCTGGGCCTGTCGAACATCTCCTTCGGCCTCAACCCGGCCGCCCGCATGCTGCTCAACTCGGTCTTCCTCGACGAGTGCGTCAAGGCCGGCCTCGACTCGGCGATCGTGCACGCGAGCAAGATCCTCCCGATCGCCCGCTTCACCGAGGAAGAGGTGCAGACCGCCCTCGACCTGATCTACGACCGCCGCGCCGAGGGTTACGACCCGCTGCAGAAGCTGATGGCCCTGTTCGAGGGCGCCACCACCAAGTCGCTGAAGGCGGGCAGGGCCGAGGAACTGGCCGCCCTGCCGCTGGACGAGCGCCTCAAGCGGCGCATCATCGACGGCGAGAAGAACGGCCTGGAGGCCGACCTCGCCGAGGCCCTCCAGGAGCGCCCCGCCCTGGACATCGTCAACGAGACCCTCCTGGACGGCATGAAGGTCGTCGGCGAGCTGTTCGGCTCCGGCCAGATGCAGCTGCCGTTCGTGCTCCAGTCCGCCGAGGTGATGAAGACCGCGGTGGCCTACCTGGAGCCGCACATGGAGAAGTCGGACGACGAGGGCAAGGGCACGATCGTGCTGGCCACCGTGCGCGGCGACGTGCACGACATCGGCAAGAACCTCGTCGACATCATCCTGTCCAACAACGGCTACAACGTCGTCAACCTCGGCATCAAGCAGCCGGTCTCCGCGATCCTGGAAGCCGCCGCGGAGCACCGGGCCGACGTGATCGGCATGTCCGGGCTCCTGGTCAAGTCCACGGTGATCATGAAGGAGAACCTGGAGGAGCTCAACCAGCGCGGCATGGCGGCCGACTTCCCGGTCATCCTCGGCGGCGCCGCACTGACCAGGGCGTACGTCGAGCAGGACCTGCACGAGATCTACCAGGGCGAAGTCCGCTACGCCCGGGACGCGTTCGAGGGCCTGCGGCTGATGGACGCGCTGATCGGCGTCAAGCGGGGCGTACCGGGGGCCAAGCTGCCCGAGCTCAAGCAGCGCCGGGTCAAGGCCACCGCGCAGACGGCCGTCGAGGAGCGGCCGGAGGAGGGCCACGTCCGCTCCGACGTCGCCGTCGACAACCCGGTACCCACCCCGCCGTTCTGGGGCACCCGGGTCATCAAGGGCGTCCAGCTCAAGGAGTACGCCTCCTGGCTGGACGAGGGTGCGCTGTTCAAGGGCCAGTGGGGCCTGAAGGAGACGCGTACCGGCGACGGGCCGACGTACGAGGAACTCGTCGAGAGTGAGGGCCGCCCGCGGCTGCGCGGCCTGCTGGACAGGCTCCAGACCGAGAACCTCCTCGAAGCGGCCGTCGTCTACGGCTACTTCCCGTGCGTGTCCAAGGACGACGACCTGATCCTCCTGGACGAGCAGGGCAACGAACGCACCCGCTTCACCTTCCCGCGCCAGCGCCGCGGCCGTCGGCTGTGCCTGGCCGACTTCTTCCGCCCGGAGGAGTCCGGCGAGACCGATGTCGTCGGCCTTCAGGTCGTCACCGTCGGCTCCCGGATCGGGGAGGAGACCGCGAAGCTCTTCGAGGCGAACTCCTACCGCGACTACCTCGAACTGCACGGCCTGTCCGTGCAGTTGGCGGAGGCGCTCGCCGAGTACTGGCACGCGCGCGTGCGTTCCGAGCTGGGCTTCGCCGGCGAGGACCCGAGCGACGTCGAGGACATGTTCGCCCTGAAGTACCGGGGCGCCCGCTTCTCCCTCGGCTACGGCGCCTGCCCGAACCTGGAGGACCGTGCCAAGATCGCCGACCTGCTCCAGCCGGAGCGCATCGGCGTCCAGCTGTCCGAGGAGTTCCAGCTGCACCCGGAGCAGTCCACCGACGCCATCGTGATCCACCACCCGGAGGCGAAGTACTTCAACGCACGCTGAGGCGTGTCTCACAGAGCGCGCTGATCGGATAAGTCGTACACTGGTCGGTCCACCGCAGGCCGGTTCCCCATGTGGGAACCGGCCTGGTCGTCCCTCAAGGAGGTACGTGGATGACCAGCACGGTTCCCGCATCGCTAACCCGTACGGCCGAAGGCTCAGCCCTACAGGCCGTGCTCCTCGACATGGACGGAACCCTGGTGGACACCGAGGGCTTCTGGTGGGACGTCGAGGTCGAGGTCTTCGCCGGTCTCGGTCACGCGCTCGACGACTCCTGGCGCCATGTCGTGGTCGGCGGCCCCATGACCCGCAGCGCGGGGTTCCTGATCGAGGCCACCGGCGCGGACATCACCCTCGCCGAGCTCACGGTTCTCCTCAACCAGGGCTTCGAGGACCGCATCGACCGGGCGCTGCCGCTGATGCCGGGAGCCACCCGGCTGCTGGCCGAACTGGCCGCACACGAGATCCCCACGGCCCTGGTCTCCGCCTCGCACCGGCGCATCATCGACCGGGTGCTGACCACGCTCGGCCGCGAGCACTTCGGGCTGACCGTCGCCGGAGACGAGGTGCGGCGCACCAAGCCGCACCCCGACCCCTACCTGTTCGCCGCCGCCGGGCTCGGCGTCGATCCGGCCAGATGCGCGGTCGTCGAGGACACCGCGACCGGCGTCGCCGCGGCGGAGGCGGCGGGCTGTCATGTGGTGGCGGTGCCCTCGGTGGCCACCATCGCCCCGGCTGCCCGGCGCACGGTCGTCGCCTCGCTCGAAGAGGTGGACCTGGCATTTCTGCGCGGTCTGATGACGTTCTGACACCGGCTCGATGACGGAAATGCGCTAGGCGTTCACCCAGCGTGCGGCGCCGATAGAAGCGAAATTCCCAGGCCGTGTCCGAAGGAAATTCGAACCCGTGCAGATGGCCGAATTCCGGTGTTGTTCTACACCGTTGGGTATGTGAAGTTCCTCACTGTCCTCGGGATCGACAGTGGGACCGCGATGTGCCGTGCACCCCGGTAAGGGAAGCCTGAGCAGGCCCTTGTGTCCTGTTTGATGAGACCCTGCACCTAATCCTTCCGCCGACGGGTTTCCGGTCCGTCCACAGCTGGTTTCGCTGTGTGATGGGCGTTCAACTCCGGTCGCCGCAAACCGTCGTGCAGGTGCGGACTAATCTCCTAGCGACAACATCGCCCCTACCCCGTGATCCGCCGCGACACCCCTGCATGCCGGATACACGGACTCGACGCTCTGGAGAACTTCGAGCATGAACCGCAAGACTTTGGTGCTGTCGGCCGTGATCGGCCTGCTCGCGCCGGTGCTCGCTGCCTGTGGTGGGTCCGACAGCGGGAGTGGCAGCGGCGACGCGATCGTTGTCGGCACCACCGACCGGTTCACGGCGACGAAGGACGCGCCCGCCCCCCTCGACCCCGCGTACGCCTACGACGTCGGCACCTGGAACATCCTGCGCCAGACCGTGCAGACCCTGATGATCATGCCGAAGGGCGACGGCGACCCCGTCCCCGAGGCCGCGCAGAGCTGCGGCTTCACGGACAGCGGCAACGAGCGTTACGCCTGCAAGCTGCGCAAGGGCCTGAAGTTCGCCAACGGCGACGCCATCACCGCGTCCGATGTGAAGTTCTCCATCGACCGCGCCCTCGCCATCAAGGCCGACAGCGGCGTCTTCGCGCTGCTGTCCACCATCGACACCGTCGAGACGCAGGGCGACGACGAGGTGATCTTCCACCTCAAGACCGCCGACGCCACCTTCCCGTACAAGCTGTCGACCCCGGTCGCCGGCATCGTCAACCCCGACGACTACCAGAAGGACAAGCTGCGCGACGGCTTCTCGGTGGACGGCTCCGGGCCGTACACCCTGCACTCCGACGTCAAGAACGACGAGCTCACCGACGCTGTGTTCACCAAGAACCCCAACTACAAGGGGACGCTCGAGGTGAACAACGGCAAGGCCGAGATCCGCTCCTTCGAGGACGCCGACGCCATGGGCGCCGCGCTCGAGAAGGGCGACATCGACGTGATGACCCGCACCATGTCGCCGGAGCAGATCAACAAGCTCACCAACGCCACCGGCGGCGACGTCGACATCGTCGAGATGGCCGGCCTGGAGATCCGCTACCTGGGCTTCAACACCGCCGCCCCGACGGTGAAGACCAAGGCCGTCCGCGAGGCGATGGCCCAGATCATCAACCGCAGTGAACTCGTCTCCAAGGTCTACGGCTCCCAGGCCGAGCCGCTGTACTCGATGGTCCCGGCCAGCATCACCGGCCACTCCAACTCGTTCTTCAACAAGTACGGCGACCCGAACATCGCCAAGGCCAAGGCCCTGATGACGCAGGCCGACATCACCACGCCGGTGAAGCTGACCCTGCACTACACGACCGACCACTACGGTCCGGCCACCAAGCAGGAGTTCGAGATCCTGCAGAAGCAGCTCAACGACAGCGGCCTGTTCGACGTCAGCATCAAGGGCACGCCCTGGGCGACCTACCGCCAGGCCGAGCAGCAGGGCAAGTACGACGTCTACGGCATGGGCTGGTTCCCGGACTTCCCGGACGCCGACAACTACCTCGCGCCGTTCCTCGACAAGGACAACACCATCGGCACGCCGTATGCGAACAGCCAGATCCGCAACTCGCTGATCCCGGAGTCGCGCCGCGAGGCCGACCGTCTTTCCGCCGTCACCAGCCTGACGGACATTCAGAACATCGTCGCCAACGACGTTCCCCTCCTCCCGCTGTGGCAGGGCAAGCAGTACGTCGCCGCGCGCGACGACATCACGGGCACCGCGTACGCGCTCAACTCCTCCTCGACGCTTCAGCTGTGGGAGCTCGGCCGCGGTGTGAGCGGCTGACACCCCCCTGCCCGGGGCCCGGGAGGGTGGCTCCGGGGTACCGAAGAACGACGACAAGGCTCTGCACGTGAACTTACGCAACCAGTGGTCGGTCCTGCCCCTCGTGGCGGGGCTGGCCTCCGGTCTGTTGACCGGCTGCGGCACGGATTCCGACGGCTCCGGGAGCGGGAGCTCCGCCGTGGTGATGGGGATGTCGGACGACGTCCTGGCCACCGACCCGGCCTCCGGCTACGACCCCGGCTCCTGGCTGTTGTTCAACAACGTCTTCCAGTCGCTGCTCGCCTTCCCCAAGGGAAGCACCGAACCACAGCCGGACGCCGCCGAGAAGTGCTCCTTCACGGACGCGGAGACCAAGGTCTACGAGTGCGTCCTGAAGGACGGCCTCAAGTTCAGCAACGGTGACGAGCTCACCTCTCAGGACGTCAAGTTCTCCTTCGACCGCATGCTGAAGATCAACGACGACGCCGGCCCGGCGATCATGTTCCCCATGCTCGACCAGGTGGAGACGCCGGACGAGAAGACCGTGGTCTTCCGCCTCAACACACCCGACGCCACCTTCCCGAGCAAGATCGCCTCCGGCGCCGGCTCCATCGTCGACCACACGCAGTACGACGCCGACGGACTGCGCGAGGACGGCGAGGCGGTCGGCTCCGGCCCCTACAAGCTGGACTCGTTCGGCGACGACAAGGCCGTCTTCGCGGTCAACGACAACTACGAGGGCACCGCCGAGGTCCAGAACTCCGGCGTGACGCTCAAGTTCTTCCACGGCGACCAGTCCGCCCTGAAGACGGACCTGCTCGCCAACAAGATCGACATCGCCTACCGGGGGCTCGGCGCGAGCGACATCGCGGACATCGAGACGGCCGCCGACGACTCGGGCGTCGAAGTCGTCGAGGGCAGCAGCGCCGAGGTCCAGCACCTGGTCTTCAACATGGACGACCCGGTGGCCGGACAACTCGGCGTACGCCAGGCCATGGCCTACCTGATCGACCGTGACGCCCTGATCAGGGACGTCTACCAGGACACGGCCACCCCGTTGTACTCGATCGTCCCGGCCGGAATCGCGGGCCACAACACGTCCTTCTTCGACACCTACGGCGCCCGCCCCTCCCCGGCCAAGGCCGCCGCCGCGCTGCGGGCCGACGGCATCACCGGCAAGGTGAAGCTGACCCTCTGGTCGACGCCGTCCCGCTACGGCCCGGCCACCGACGACGAGCTCGAGGCGATCGCCGGCCAGCTGGGCGCCAGCGGCCTGTTCGACGCCGACGTGAAGTCCGTGGCCTTCGACCAGTACGAGAAGGACATCGCCGACGGCAAGTACGGCGTGTACGTGAAGGGCTGGGTGCCCGACTATCCGGACGCCGACAACTTCACGGCCCCCTTCTTCGGCAAGGGCAACGTGCTGAGCAACAACTACGCCAACACCGCGATCACCGGCACGCTCATCCCGCGGACCGCCGCCGAGAGCGACCGCGCCGCGACGGACGCGGACTACGCCAAGCTCCAGGACATCGTCGCCGAGGACCTCCCCGTCCTCCCGGTCTGGCAGGCCAAGCAGTACGCGGTCACCCGCGAGAACGTCTACGGCCTGGAGTACTGCCTCGACGCTTCGACGGTGTTCCGGTTCTGGGAACTGAGCAAGGGCTGAGGGACGCGACGCCGTACGAAGGCTGAGGGCGCCCGCTGCGAACAGGGGGCGCCCTCAGGGTCGTACGAGCGAAGCAGACCGATCAGACTGCTTACTGCGCGCCGGGGCGCACCAGCCCGCTCTCGTACGCGTACACCGCGGCCTGTACCCGGTCGCGCAGGCCCAGCTTGGTCAGCACATGACCGACATGCGTCTTGACGGTGGTCTCGCTGACGAAGAGGTCGGCGGCGATCTCCGCGTTGGACAGCCCGCGCGCCACCAGCTTCAGCACCTCCACCTCGCGCTCGGTGAGCGTGTGCAGCGTGTCCGGCACCGGCTCGTCGCCGGACGGCAGATGCGTGGCGTACTTGTCGAGCAGCCGGCGCGTGATGCTCGGCGCGAGCATCGCCTCGCCCGCGGCCACCACCCGGATCGCCTGGACCAACTCGTTGGCCGGGGCGTCCTTCAGCAGGAATCCGCTGGCTCCCGCCCTGAGCGCCTCCACCACGTACTCGTCGAGGTCGAAGGTGGTCAGCACCAGCACCTTCGCCGGGCCGTCCCGCCCCGGACCGGTGATCTGCCGGGTCGCCTCCACACCGTCCATCCGCGGCATACGGATGTCCATCAGAACCACATCGGGCTGGAGTGCCCGCACCTGGTCGAGAGCCTGGAGGCCGTCTCCGGCCTCACCGACGACCGCGAGATCCTGCTCGGCCTCCAGAATCATCCGGAAGCCGGTGCGCAGCAGCGGCTGGTCGTCGACCAGTAGGACGCGGATGGCCACGTAAGTCTCCTTCGCTAGTCCGGCCCCATTCTGCCCTGCGCCACGCCACCGGACTCCGGCGCCCTCACCGGCGAGGGCTGTACTTCCCCGACGTCGACCGGCAATGGATAGGGCGGGGGAGTACCGCCGAACTCCGGGCAGTGTGCCTGGTGGTCGCACCAGCCGCAGAGCTTGGTGGGCCGGGGCCGCCACTCGCCCGTCCGAGTGGCCTGCCGGATCGCCTCCCACAGCGCGTGCAGCTTGCGCTCGACACGCTCCAGGTCGGCGACGACGGGGTCGTACGTCAGCACGTCGCCGCTGCCGAGATAGACGAGCTGGAGCCGCCGCGGGACGACCTTCTTCAGCCGCCACACCACCAGGGCGTAGAACTTCATCTGGAACAGCGCGCTCTCGGCATACTCGGGCCGGGGCGCCTTGCCCGTCTTGTAGTCGACGATCCGCACCTCGCCGGTGGGCGCCACGTCGACCCGGTCGATGATTCCGCGCAGCTTCAGCCCGGAGTCCAGCTCCGCCTCGATGAACAGCTCGCGCTCGGCCGGTTCGAGCCGGGTCGGGTCCTCCAGCGTGAACCAGCGCTCCACCAGCCGCTCCGCCTCACCGAGCCAGCGCGTCAGCCGCTCGCCCTGAGGATCGTCGGCGAACAGCTCCACGACCTCCGGCCGGCTCTCCCGCAGCCGGTCCCACTGGCCGGGGACGAGCGACTTGGCACGGGGCGCGGTCCGCTCGGCGGCCGGGGCGTCGAAGAGCCGCTCCAGGACCGCGTGCACCAGGGTGCCCCGGGTCGCGGCCTCGCTCGGCTTCTCGGGCAGTCGGTCGATCACCCGGAACCGGTAGAGCAACGGGCACTGCATGAAGTCGCCGGCCCGCGAGGGGGACAGGGAGGCCGGCGGTATGGCGATGGTCCCGGCGGTGGTCGCCGTCTCCACTGCCGCTGGTGCCGCTGCTGCCGTCGGCTCGGCAACGACCGGCGGGTCCGCCGCTGCGGGTCCGCCGGTCGGGGCCTGTGCCATGCCCTCGGTGCTCGTCTCCATGACCACAGACCATACGGGCCGCCACTGACAGTGACCCCGCCGCGGTCGTGGGCGGTGCGGCGACGGAGGAAACACAGGGGGTGCCGAGGCGGAACGCGTCGCGAGGGCCGCATACCATCGACTTGAGACCTTTCCGCCCGGCAGGCGCGGGAGACGCTTCGAACGAGGGGACACCGTGGACGAGAGCGGCGGGAGCGGGCAGCCGCGGTCCGGCAACGACGAGTCGACCGAGCGCCACGCCACACCTGCGACCCCGGCCACCGGCCCCACACGCTCCGGCCCGCCCTCGCGCACGGACAACGATGCCGACACCGCGGCGGCCACACCGCCCGACGAACCCACCATGGTCGTACGCCGGTTGGACGCTTCCCCCGACGACGACCCGGGCCAGCACGACGCCCAGGGCCACGAGTCCAAGGGCCGTCCCGAGGCACACAGTCCCGAACCCCAGGCCCCCGGAGAGCACGGGCCGGACCCCCAGAGCCCGGCCTCCGAGGACCCCGCGTCGGGCCACCCTGCCGAGGACGACGCATCGGCCCACGACACCTCGCGTCAGCGCGCACAGGGTCGCGACGCTGAGCGGCAGGGTGCGCAGGTCCGCGACGCCGAGCGTCAGCGCGCACAGGTCCGCGACGCCGAGCGGCACGACACGGAGCCCCGATCGCCCCGGCCCGCCGCAGCACCCGCGCCCACGCAGACCCCCGCCGGTTCCACCGACCGACCCGCTCCCGAGACCGGCACCGCGGCCGACGGCGCTCGCCCGGGCGACAGCCACGCGGACACGCCCGACCGCGACCGCCGGCCGGCCCACACCCCCGGCGCCGAGGCCCGCCCGTCCGCCCGCCACACCGACACCCCCGGCGGCGGCCGGACCCCCGCCCACGCCGATGGCGGCAAAGAGCGCCGGCCCCGGCGCGACCGGGGACCCGGGGGCGGGCTGCTGATGGGGCGGCCGTTCGGGGTGCCCGTGTATGTCGCGCCCAGCTGGTTCCTCGTCGCCGCGCTGATCACCTGGGTGTTCGGCGGCCAGCTCGACCGCGTGCTGCCCGAACTCGGCGCGGCTCGCTACCTCGTCTCCCTCTTCTTCGCGGTCGCCTTCTACGCCTCCGTCCTCGTCCACGAACTGGCCCACACGGTCGCCGCACTGCGCTTCAAGCTGCCCGTCCGCCGCATCCAGCTCCAGTTCTTCGGCGGGGTCTCCGAGATCGAGAAGGAGGCCGAGACACCCGGACGCGAGTTCTGGCTGGCCTTCGTCGGCCCGCTCCTCTCCCTCGTTCTCTCCGGCCTCTTCTACCTCGCCATGCAGCCCGTCGAGCCCGGCACGGTCCCCGGTGTGCTGCTGGCCGGCCTGATGATCTCCAACCTCATCGTCGCCGCCTTCAACCTCCTGCCCGGCCTGCCCCTCGACGGCGGCCGTATGCTCCGCGCGGTCGTCTGGAAGATCACCGGCCGCCCGATGAGCGGCACCGTCGCCGCCGCCTGGGTCGGCCGTGCCCTCGCCGTCTGCGTCCTGATCGGCCTGCCCCTGCTCACCCAGACCGGGGCGCTCGGCTCCAACGCCGCGGACAACGTCGGCATGGACACCGTCATGGACGCCCTGCTCGCCGCGATCCTCGCCGCGATCATCTGGACCGGCGCCGGCAACAGCCTGCGCATGGCCCGCCTGCGCCAGCACCTCCCCGAGCTGCGCGCCCGCAACCTCACCCGCCGCGCGGTCCCGGTCGAGACGGACACCCCGCTCTCCGAGGCCCTGCGCCGCGCCAACGCCGCCGGCGCCCGCGCCCTGGTCGTCGTCGACGCCGACGGCCACCCCGTCTCCCTGGTCCGCGAGGCCGCCATCGTCGGCGTACCGGAGCACCGCCGCCCCTGGGTCGCCGTCAGCGGCCTCGCCCAGGACCTCACCGACGGCATGCGCGTCTCCGCGGAGCTGGCCGGCGAGGACCTCCTGGACGCCCTGCGGGCCACCCCCGCCACCGAGTACCTCGTCGTCGAGGAGACCGGCGAGATCTACGGCGTCCTGTCCGCGGCCGACGTGGAACGCGCCTTCGTGAAGGCGATGGCCAGGCCGTCGGCCCAGTCGAGCTAGGTCCTTACGAGGGCCTGTACCCGGCACGCCGAGAGCACGCACCTACAGCGACACAAGCCGCTACCGCGGCGGGCGCGAGGCCCGCCCTTCGGGCGGACGACGGGAATTTGACGACAGGACCTAGTGGTCGGCGGCCCCCGCAATCGCCGGTAGGCTGTTCACATGTCCGAACCGACCGGTGCCGCCCGCCGTCGCGGGCCCTTCAAGGTCGGGGACCAGGTTCAGCTGACCGACCCCAAGGGCCGCCACTACACGTTCACGCTCGAAGCCGGGAAGAACTTCCACACCCACAAGGGTTCCTTCCCGCACGACGAACTGATCGGTGCTCCCGAGGGCAGCGTTGTCCGCACCACCGGGAACGTCGCCTACCTCGCGCTGCGCCCCCTGCTCCCCGACTACGTCCTGTCCATGCCCCGCGGGGCAGCCGTCGTCTACCCCAAGGACGCGGGGCAGATCCTCGCCTTCGCCGACATCTTCCCCGGCGCACGCGTCGTGGAGGCCGGCGTAGGCTCCGGCTCGCTCAGCAGCTTCCTGCTGCGCGCCATCGGCGACCAGGGCATGCTGCACAGCTACGAGCGCCGCGAGGACTTCGCCGAGATCGCCCAGCAGAACGTGGAGCGCTACTTCGGCTCCCCGCACCCGGCCTGGCAGCTCACCGTCGGCGACCTCCAGGACAACCTCTCCGACACGGACGTCGACCGCGTCATCCTCGACATGCTCGCCCCCTGGGAGTGCCTGGAGGCCGTCTCCAAGGCGCTCGTGCCCGGCGGCATCCTGTGCTGCTACGTCGCGACCACCACCCAGCTCGCCCGGACCGTCGAGTCCATCCGCGAGATCGGCTCCTTCAACGAGCCGACCGCCTGGGAGTCGATGATCCGCAACTGGCATGTCGAGGGCCTGGCCGTCCGCCCGGACCACCGGATGATCGGCCACACCGGCTTCCTGCTCACCGCCCGCCGCCTCGCCGACGGAGTCGAGCCGCCCATGCGCCGCCGCCGCCCCGCCAAGGGCGCCTACGGCGAGGACTACACCGGCCCCAACGCCGACGGAGGCACCGGCCGCTAGAGCCGCCCCGGGCGGCCTCGTGCCGCGACAACGTGCAAGGACCGTGGCCGAGTTCCCGCAGACGAGCGGGAACTCGGCCACGGCGCGTTCCTGTTGACACGGCACCAGAATCCGTAACGCTCACGGCTTGCTCACGGCTTCGGAACACCGACCCCGCCGTTCCCCCGCACTGTGACGTGTGGCACCATGCTGGCCACCCCACCGGCACAGCCCTCCCAGGAGACGCTCCTAGTGCAGCAGTCCGCCGTCCCGGAACTGGCCCACAACCACCCCCGTCCGATCCACTGGGTCGCCACCGCAACCGCAGTCGCCGGTGTCGTGGCCCTGTCCTCGGTCCTCCAGCCCAATCCGGCGACGGCGGCCCAGGCGTCCGGCCCGCAGAGCAGAACGGCCCCGGCGGCGTCCTCACCCCCCGACCCGGCCGGCGTCGACTTCCCGATCGAGTGCGGTCCGGTGAAGGAGCTCGTGGTGAAGAAGGCCTCCGGAGACCTCGACGGCGACGGCAAACCGGAGACGGTGGTCGTGGTGCACTGCGACGCGCCGATGGGCACCCCGCCCGACGGTGTGTACGTCCTCACCCGGGCCGCGGACGGCGGTGCACCCCGCGTGGTCGCCACCCTGGTCACCCCCAAGGACCGCCTCACCGTGACGCACTTCGCCGTCCGGGACGGGGCCGTCTCCGCGACGCTGCTCGGCTACTCCACCGCCGACGTGCCCAGTTGCTGCCCGGACGTGAAGACCGGCGCGAAGTGGCGATGGAAGAACGGCGTGTTCGTCCGCTCGACACCCGCCGGAACCCAAACCGCCTGAGGCGGGTCACCGGCGGGCCCTCGACCAGTGTGAGAAATCAGACAGGGGTGACGTGGAGTACCAATTCGGTCACTCCGCGTCCGGCCCGTAGACCTCGGTCCTGTCCGAAACTCGACGTACGTGGATGCACGCGCCCGGACACTCCTTCGCGGAGTCCACGACATCCGTGAGGAGCGGCAGCGGAACGGGTGTGGTGGCGCCCTTGTCCTGGAGCAACTCCTCGTCCCCGCCCTTGACATAGGCCAGACCGTCGATGTCCAGCTCGAAGACCTCGGGCGCGTACTGGGCGCAGATTCCGTCACCGGTACAGAGGTCCTGGTCGATCCAGACCTCCAATGCCTCGCCGCCGGTCTCGGCCTGCTGCTGCACGCTCATCTCCTGCCGTTTCTCCGTCGAGCCGACCGGGAATCCGGCCAGCTCTGACGGGTGTTGAACACTTCGACCCTACCTTCGGCCGCTTTCCAATCATGTTCGGTGGGTATTCCCCTGGCGTGAGGGAGAGCGCAAGGGTGAAGATCGGACACACCTCTACCGTCTTTGTGATCTAGGGGTTTCAATCGACACCCACCCAGGTAGGGTCTGGAAGCGTCCAGCTCCCCTTGGAGGAGGTGAGGACCGTGGCAGCCCACGACGACGACATGAACCGCGGCATCCGCCCGGGACGAGGGTCCGAGGACCCCGTCGGGCAGATTGCCTACCTTGAGCAGGAGATCGCCGTCCTGCGACGCAAGCTCGCCGACTCTCCGCGACACACGAGGATTCTCGAAGAGCGGATCGTCGAGCTGCAGACAAACCTGGCCGGCGTGTCCGCCCAGAACGAGCGACTCGCCAACACGCTCCGTGAGGCCCGAGACCAGATCGTGGCCCTCAAGGAGGAGGTCGACCGGCTCGCACAGCCGCCGGCCGGCTTCGGTGTCTTCCTCACGGCGAACGAGGACGGCACAGCCGACATCTTCACCGGTGGCCGCAAGCTCCGGGTGAACGTCAGCCCGAGCGTGGAACTCGACGAGCTCCGGCGCGGCCAGGAAGTGATGCTCAACGAAGCGCTCAACGTGGTCGAGGCCATGGAGTACGAGAGCGTCGGCGACATCGTCACCCTCAAGGAGATCCTCGAGGACGGCGAGCGCGCCCTCGTGGTGGGGCACACCGATGAGGAACGGGTGGTACGGCTCGCCGAGCCGTTGCTGGACGTAGTCATCCGTCCCGGCGACGCCCTACTGCTCGAATCCCGCTCCGGCTACGTCTACGAGGTCGTTCCCAAGAGCGAGGTCGAGGAACTCGTCCTCGAAGAAGTCCCGGACATCGGCTACGAGCAGATCGGCGGTCTGGGCGGCCAGATCGAGATGATCCGCGACGCGGTCGAGCTTCCGTACCTCTACCCCGACCTCTTCAAGGAGCACGAGCTGCGGCCGCCGAAGGGCGTGCTGCTGTACGGGCCCCCCGGATGCGGCAAGACGCTGATCGCCAAGGCCGTCGCCAACTCGCTGGCCAAAAAGGTCGCCGAGGTGACGGGTCAGGCCACCGGCAAGAGCTTCTTCCTCAACATCAAGGGCCCCGAGCTCCTGAACAAGTACGTCGGCGAGACCGAGCGGCAGATCCGCCTGGTCTTCCAGCGTGCACGTGAGAAGGCCAGCGAGGGCACCCCCGTCATCGTCTTCTTCGACGAGATGGAGTCCCTCTTCCGCACCCGAGGCTCGGGCGTCAGCTCGGACGTCGAGAACACGATCGTCCCGCAGCTGCTCGCCGAGATCGACGGTGTGGAGGGCCTGCAGAACGTGGTCGTGATCGGCGCCTCCAACCGCGAGGACATGATCGACCCCGCCATCCTGCGGCCCGGCCGGCTCGATGTGAAGATCAAGATCGAGCGTCCGGACGCCGAAGCGGCCAAAGACATCTTCCAGAAGTACCTCACCGAGCGCCTCCCGCTGCACTCCGAGGACCTCGGAGAGCACGGCGGCGACCGGTCCTCCACGGTCCAGAGCATGATCCAGACGGCCGTGGAACAGATGTACGCCGAATCGGAGGAGAACCGCTTCCTGGAGGTCACCTACGCCAATGGCGACAAGGAAGTCCTGTACTTCAAGGACTTCAATTCCGGTGCCATGATCGAGAACATCGTGGGCCGTGCCAAGAAGATGGCGATCAAGGACTTCCTCGAGCACAAGCAGAAGGGCCTCAGGGTCTCCCACCTCCTCCAGGCTTGCGTGGACGAGTTCAAGGAGAACGAGGACCTGCCGAACACCACCAACCCGGACGACTGGGCTCGCATCTCCGGTAAGAAGGGCGAACGGATCGTCTACATCCGTACCCTTATCACCGGAAAGCAGGGTGCGGACACCGGACGCTCCATCGACACGGTGGCGAACACCGGTCAGTACCTGTAAAAGACAGGGCGGCTGCGGGTGCCCTCACCGGGTACCCGCAGCCGACTGTTTTTCAGGGCCACGGCTGGAGCAAGGCAATGACGCAAATGATCTCCCCACCAGCGCAAAGGCGTTCTAGGCTCTTCCATACCGCCGAGTCGCGCAGTGCGGGGACGGGCACCGCACACGCACCGGAGCGCCAGCGGTACTTGAGCGGCGCCCCCGACCGAGGGCGCCGCCGGGCAAGGAGGGCCGCATGACCGTACGGCGAGTAATGGGCATCGAGACGGAGTACGGGATCTCCGTCCCCGGTCACCCCAACGCCAATGCCATGCTCACCTCGTCCCAGATCGTCAACGCCTACGCGGCGGCGATGCACCGGGCCAGGCGAGCCCGCTGGGACTTCGAGGAGGAGAATCCGCTGCGGGACGCGCGAGGCTTCGACCTCGCCCGCGAGGCCGCCGACGCCAGCCAGCTCACCGACGAGGACATCGGCCTGGCCAACGTCATCCTGACCAACGGCGCGCGGCTCTACGTCGACCACGCGCACCCGGAGTACAGCTCCCCGGAGGTCACCAATCCGTGGGACGCCGTCCTGTGGGACAAGGCCGGCGAGCGCATCATGGCGGAGGCGGCGGAGCGGGCGGCCCAGCTTCCCGGCGCCCAGCCGATCCACCTCTACAAGAACAACACCGACAACAAGGGTGCCTCCTACGGCACGCACGAGAACTACCTGATGAAGCGGGAAACCCCGTTCTCGGACATCGTGCGCCACCTCACGCCGTTCTTCGTCTCACGCCAGGTCGTCACCGGAGCGGGCCGCGTCGGTGTCGGTCAGGACGGGCACGAGCACGGCTTCCAGCTCAGCCAGCGCGCCGACTACTTCGAGGTCGAGGTCGGCCTCGAAACCACCCTCAAGCGCCCGATCATCAACACCCGCGACGAGCCGCACTCCGACGCCGAGAAGTACCGCCGCCTCCATGTGATCATCGGCGACGCGAACCTCTCGGAGATCTCCACGTACCTGAAGCTGGGCACGACCGCCCTGGTCCTGTCCATGATCGAGGACGGCTTCATCGCGGTCGACCTGGCGGTGGACCAGCCCGTCCGTACCCTGCACCAGGTCTCCCACGACCCGACGCTCAAGCGCCTGGTCACGCTCCGCAGCGGCCGGACACTCACCGCGGTCCAGTTGCAGATGGAGTACTTCGAGCTGTCCCGCAAGTACGTGGAGGAGCGGTACGGCGCGGACGCCGACGAGCAGACCAAGGACGTCCTGACCCGGTGGGAGGACACGCTCAACCGCCTGGAGAACGACCCGATGAGCCTGGCCGGCGAGCTGGACTGGGTCGCCAAGCGGGAGCTCATGGAGGGCTACCGGCGCCGTGACAACCTCGACTGGGACGCCGCCCGGCTGCACCTGGTCGACCTCCAGTACGCCGACGTACGCCCCGACAAGGGCCTCTACAACCGGCTGGCGGCCCGCGGCCGCATCAAGCGGCTCCTGGACGACGACGAGGTCGAGCGGGCCCGTACGAAGCCGCCTGAGGACACGCGCGCATACTTCCGCGGACGCTGCCTGGAGCAGTACGCCGACGACGTGGCGGCGGCCTCCTGGGACTCGGTGATCTTCGATCTGCCGGGCCGGGACTCGCTCCAGCGGGTCCCAACCCTGGAACCGCTTCGCGGAACGCGTAATCACGTCAAGGAGCTCCTGGACCGCTGTCGTACGGCGGAGGACCTGGTCAGGGTGCTGTCGGGCGGCTGACGGGGTACTCGGGGCCGACTCGGTCCCACAGGGTGGAATTCTCGGCGTCCGGGAATCATCGAGGTGGTCCCCGGACGTTGAGAGAACTGCGGGGCCGATGTCGGACCCTGCTTGTAGGGTCTGATCAAGAACGTCGAACCGAGCGGGGTGAGGGTTATGGCGACCAAGGACACCGGCGGCGGACAGCAGAAGGCGACGCGCAACACCGAGGAGGTCGAGGAGGCGCCCGAGGCGCAGGCATCCGAGGACCTCAAGGAGCGCCAGGAGAAGCTGAGCGACGACGTGGACTCCGTCCTGGACGAGATCGACGACGTCCTTGAGGAGAATGCCGAGGACTTCGTGCGCTCCTTCGTTCAAAAGGGCGGCCAGTAGGCCGGTCTCTCCTTCGAATCATTGGTTCGGGGGCGGGTGCGTCAGAAGTAGACGGTGCAGTGCTGCTCGCGGTACGAGAAGGTTCGGGCCGCGGGCAGCACGCGTCGTGCCGAAGCGGCCCGCGGGCCGTGCGTGATCTGTCCCCAAGCCGTCCGTCCGTTCATGTGGATCACCGCCGCAGGACGGGTAAGGTCCGAGGCGTACCGTGCTTCAACTGCAATTCGGCCATGGGCAAGTTGGGAGTTGACCCCCGACACTGCACGTCGGGTTGCCGCCTACCGGAAGGAACCTTGTGGAACCCAACACTCGTAGCACCGGGCGTCTACCAGCTGCCTTCCTGACGCCTGGGTCGTCGTCCTTCATGGACTTCCTGTCCGAGCACCAGCCGGAGATCCTGCCCGGCAATCGGCAACTGCCCCCCACACAGGGTGTGATCGAGGCGCCGCACGGCACCACGATCGTGGCCGTGACCTTTCCGGGCGGCGTCGTGCTGGCTGGTGACCGCCGCGCGACGATGGGCAATGTGATCGCGCAGCGCGACATCGAGAAGGTTTTCCCGGCCGACGAGTACTCGGCCGTCGGCATCGCCGGCACCGCCGGTCTCGCGGTCGAGATGGTCAAGCTCTTCCAGCTGGAACTGGAGCACTTCGAGAAGGTCGAGGGGGCCCAGCTCTCCCTGGAGGGCAAGGCGAACCGGCTGTCGACCATGATCCGTTCCAACCTGGCCATGGCCATGCAGGGCCTGGCCGTGGTCCCGCTCTTCGCGGGGTACGACGTGGACCGCGGCAGGGGGCGCATCTTCTCCTACGACGTCACAGGCGGCCGCTCCGAGGAGCACAACTTCGCCGCCACCGGCTCCGGCTCGGTCTTCGCCCGGGGCGCCATGAAGAAGTTCTTCCATGACGGCCTGACCGAGGCCGAGGCCACGATGCTCGTGGTGCAGGCCCTCTACGACGCGGCAGACGACGACTCGGCGACCGGCGGTCCCGATGTCGCCCGCCGGATCTACCCGATCGTCACCGTGATCACCGAGGACGGCTTCCGCAGGCTCGCCGAGGACGAGTCCTCCGAGATCGCCCGCTCGATCCTGGAGCGGCGCCTGGAGCAGCCCGACGGCCCGCGGGCCGCGCTGCTCTAGCGGGCGGCTGGTTCTTGCTCATGGTGATTCAGGTCAAGGTGATCCAGGTCAAGGTGATCCAGGGAATTCGACGGAACCCAGAAGAGAGGGACGGATAACCGGTGTCGACGCCGTTCTATGTCTCACCCCAGCAGGCCATGGCCGACCGGGCGGAGTACGCCCGCAAGGGCATCGCCCGTGGCCGCAGCCTGGTCGTGCTGCAGTACGCCGACGGCATCGTCTTCGTCGGCGAGAACCCGTCCCGCGCGCTGCACAAGTTCAGCGAGATCTACGACCGGATCGGCTTCGCGGCCGCCGGCAAGTACAACGAGTACGAGAACCTGCGCATCGGCGGTGTGCGGTACGCCGATCTTCGTGGGTACACCTACGACCGTGACGACGTGACCGCCCGCGGTCTCGCCAACGTCTACGCCCAGACGCTGGGCACGATCTTCTCCAGCAACGCCGAGAAGCCGTACGAGGTGGAGCTGGTCGTCGCCGAGGTCGGGGACACACCCGAGGGCGACCAGATCTACCGGCTGCCGCACGACGGATCGATCGTGGACGAGCACGGCTCGGTCGCGGTCGGTGGCAACGCCGAGACGATCAGCAGCTTCCTGGACCAGCGCCACCAGGACGGCATGTCGCTCTCCGAGGCGCTCGCCCTGGCCGTCCAGTCCCTGTCCCGCGAAACCAACGGCAGTGAGCGGGAGATCCCCGCCGAGCGCCTGGAGGTCGCGGTGCTGGACCGTACGCGTCCGCAGGCGCGCAAGTTCAAGCGCATCGTCGGCCGTCAGCTCGCCCGGCTGCTGGAGGCCGGCGGAGCGACGACCGAGGCGGAGAGCGCCGAGGAACCCGACGAGAAGTAGCCCACCGATCCCTGATGTGCCCCGGCCGACCCTCGGCCGGGGCACAGGTGGTTCAGGAGGCCCTCGGTGGCGCCGTGGAGCCCCGTACGAGTAGCTCGACGGGAATGTTGCCCGCCTCGGGCTCACGGCCCTCCAGGACCGCCAGCAGGGCCCGCATGCCCCGTTCGCCGAACAGCTCGGCGTCCAGTCGTACGGTCGTCAGCTCCGGGTCGATGGCCGTGGCCAGGGCGAGGTCGTCGAGGCCGGTGACGGAGACGTCGTCGGGGACCCGCAGGCCGAGTCGGCGCAGTGCCTTGTAGGCGCCGGCCGCGAGTTTGTCGTCGTCGCAGACCAGCGCGGTGGGGCGCGGGCCCGGGGCAGAGAGCGCGGCCTCGGCGGCGGTCCGGGCGCCGTCGATGGAGATCGGCGCGTGGACGGTGCGGACCGAGGTGCCGGGGACCGGGCCAGTCCGGGCGGCCAGTTCGCGGGCGCGTACCTCGAAGGTCCAGGACGCCACGTCGGCCGCGAGGTGCAGGAAGCGGCGGTGGCCGAGGCCCAGCAGGTGCTCGGTGACCTGCCGTACGCCGTCCGCGATGTCCAGGTTGACCGTGGCCGCCGCGCCCGGGCTGCCCTCGGGGTCGCTGTCGAGCATCACCAGGGGCAGCTGGTCGCCGCGGATCGCGGTGAGGGCGTCGGCGGCCATGGAGGAGGCGATGACGCCGTCCAGGGCGGCCTGGGCGGAGGCGAAGGGGTCCCGGGCGGGGCCGATGCCCTCGGGGGAGGGGTAGAGGACCACGCCGAAGCCGTGCTCGGCGGCGACGCGGGCCGCGCCGGTGTAGACCCCCGCGAAGAACTCGGTCGTCAGCGCCGGGACCACGAGGAGGACGGTGCGGGTGCGGCCCAGGCGCAGGTTGCGGGCGGCCAGGTTGGGCCGGTAGCCCAGCTCGCGCGCGGCCTCCCGCACGCGCTCGGCCGTCGGCTCCGACACCCGCCCGCGCCACTTGTCGCCGAGGACCAGGGAGACCGCGGCCTGGGAGACGCCGGCGGCCTGGGCGACGTCACGGCTGGTGGGGCGGGTGCTGCCTCGTGCCACCGGCTGCCTGCTCTTTCGTCTGGGCGTGTGAACAGCGCACATGGTACGTAGGGCGACGGGTGTTATACGTACCACCAACCTCATGCGCTTGCCCGGTCCCGTCCACACCGACGGGTGCGAGTCATGCCGTGGAAACAGCCGCCGCTCGGGTTTGCGCACTCCGGTCCGCGTCCAGCCGTGACTGCCCGGCCAGGAGGATGAGAATGCTGACCGTGAGACCCAGCACGCCGCACGCCGCCGCCCAACCCGGACCGCCGTGCTCCAGGACCAGCCCGACGACGGCGGAGCCGAGCGCCATACCCGTGGTCATCAGCGTGACGAGCCAGGCGAACGCCTCGGTGACCGTGCCCGCTGGGGCGAGCTCGCCGACCAGGAGGAAGGTGACGGTCAGCACCGGTGCGAGGAACAGCCCGGTCAGCACCATCAGGCCGGACATCAAGGGCGGCGCGGGCGACAGGCACAGGAGCGCATAGCCCGGTGCCAGGCAGATGGTCAGCAGCAGAGTCCGTCGCGCAGGCCGGACCGACCAGTGGCGTACAGCGCCGTAGGCAAGTCCCCCGATCAGGGCACCGAGGGCATTGAGAGCCAGAAGTGTCGGGGCGCCCCCGGGCAACCGGTGTTCCTCCGCATAGGCCACGACGACGACATTGAGCGTGCCGAGCGCGACCCCTACACCGGTGAGGCTGACCAGCAGGATGACGAGACCTTGGCTGCGCAGCGGGCCGAGCCAGTCGGTCTCGCGAGCAGGCGCCCGCCAGGCCCGGGCGGGCGCCGCGGTGGCGACCACGAGCACACCCGCGAGCCCCAGCATCGCGGCGGCCCACAGGGCTTCCACAGGTGAGGCGACGGAGACACAGCCGGCAACGATCAGCGGCCCGCCCACGAAGATCAGCTCCTGGGAGGCGGAATCCAGGGCGTAGGCCGACTCCAGCTTCTTTGCGGCAACGACCGTCGGCCACAGTGACCTCAGACAGGGCTCCAACGGCGGCGTCGCCGCTCCCGCCAGGACCGCCCCGGCAACGACAAAAACCTGTCGGCCGGGGGCCGCCGCGATCACAAGGAACCCGCAGCCCGCGAGCACGGCTGCCGGAAGCAGTACCAGGGTCTGGCCGACACGGTCCACCAGACGGCCGAGCAGCGGCCCCCCTACGGCCGTGGCGATGGCGAACGCGCCGACGGCGAACCCGACGAACCAGTACGGTGCGTCCGCCTCGCGCAGTGCCAGAGGGATCGCGACGGCGGCCATCGCACTCGGCAGCCGCCCGACAAGGGTGCCCACCAGCAACCGGGTTACATGGGGACTCCGCAGCACGCTCAGATAACTCATGGGGCGCCTTCCTGGCCAACGGAAACGGGGAGGCTACGTTATACGTAACACTTAGCCGGTGAGCCGATTCGAGTCAACCGCGCCATCGGGCACGCGGGCGGGGCGACAGGAGGTACTGGTAGGGCTTCTGACGGTCCTCGCGCCCGGCTTGTGACGACGTTCACAGTCGGCGTGTCCGTCGGAGCGGAGCCCGCGGGGCCGGTCGTCGAGGCCGGGGATGCCCTGCGGGGCTTCCGTCCGTACCGGGCGCCGCTGGGGCCGTCTCGCGGCTCGTTCCGCCGGCCACGGCGCGGGTCCGCGCAGCTGCCGCCGGGGGAGCGGTGGTTGCGTCTTCAGCGGAAAATGATCCAAACCGTGCTGTCGAACCTCGTTTCAGCTCGGGGGATCGGGCGTAATGTTCACTCATGGACCGCCGCATTTTCGGGCTGGAGAACGAGTACGGCGTCACGTGTACGTTCAGGGGACAGCGCCGCCTGTCTCCCGACGAGGTGGCTCGGTACCTCTTCCGCCGTGTCGTGTCATGGGGCCGCAGCAGCAATGTCTTTCTGCGGAACGGTGCCCGCCTCTATCTCGACGTGGGATCACATCCGGAATACGCGACACCCGAATGTGACAACGTGACCGAGCTGGTCACCCACGACAAAGCAGGCGAGCGCATTCTGGAAGGACTCCTGGTAGACGCCGAACGACGCCTGCACGAGGAAGGAATCGCGGGCGACGTCTACCTTTTCAAGAACAACACCGACTCGGCGGGCAACTCCTACGGTTGCCACGAGAACTATCTGGTGGCCCGGCACGGGGAGTTCTCCCGGCTCGCGGACATCCTTATTCCGTTCCTCGTCACGAGGCAGTTGTTGTGCGGCGCCGGCAAGGTGCTGCAGACCCCGCGGGGCGCGGTGTACTGCGTCAGCCAGCGGGCCGAACACATCTGGGAGGGCGTCTCCTCGGCGACCACTCGCTCCCGGCCGATCATCAACACGCGCGACGAGCCGCATGCGGACGCCGAGCGCTACCGCCGCCTGCACGTCATCGTGGGCGACTCCAACATGTCCGAGACGACCATGCTGCTCAAGGTCGGCGCCACCGACCTGGTGCTGCGCATGATCGAGGCGGGCACGGTGATGCGCGACCTGACCCTGGAGAACCCGATCCGGGCGATCCGCGAGGTCAGCCACGACATCACGGGCCGGCGCAAGGTGCGTCTGGCCAGCGGCCGCGAGGCCTCCGCCCTCGAGGTGCAGCGCGAGTACTACGAGAAGGCCGTGGACTTCGTCGAGCGCCGCGGCATCCGCACCGGCACCGTCGACCAGGTCCTGGAACTGTGGGGCCGCACGCTGGACGCGATCGAGGCCGAGGACCTCGACCGGATCGGCACCGAGATCGACTGGGTCATGAAGTACAAGCTCATCGAGCGGTACCGGGCCAAGCACAACATGACCATGTCGCATCCCCGGGTCGCGCAGATAGACCTCGCCTACCACGACATCCACCGCCGTCGTGGCCTGTACTACCTGCTGGAGAAGAAGGGCCAAGCCAAGCGGATCTGCAACGACTTGAAGATCTTCGAAGGCAAGTCGGTTCCGCCGCAGACCACTCGGGCCCGCCTGCGCGGCGACTTCATCCGGCGGGCCCAGGAACAGCGCCGTGACTTCACGGTCGACTGGGTCCACCTCAAGCTCAACGACCAGGCGCAGCGCACGGTGTTGTGCAAGGACCCGTTCCGTTCGGTGGACGACAGGGTGGAGAAGCTCATCGCCGGAATGTGAGCAGTGTGTTTCGGCTGAAACACCGGAACGCAACACGGGCGCCGTACGTTTCACGTACGGCGCCCTTCTCACGCCGTAGAGTTGCGCGCACGCCATCACAAGATCGACCGATTACGAGGCCCCCACCGTGCGCCGACGCTCACTTCTCATCGCCGTACCCGCAGGACTGGTCACACTCGCCGGATGCGGTGACGACGAGGCGGACTCCAGCAAAGCCAGCGACAGCGCATCGCCCTCACCTTCGGCCCCCGCATCGTCCGCACCCCGGCCGAAGATCGTCGACGGCCCGCTGCCGGCGATCACGGCGGGCGCGAAGTTCGACACGAAGCCGACGATCGCCAAGGGCAGCGGCGACCCGTCGAAGCAGCTCGCGGTGAAGACGCTCGTCGCGGGCAGCGGCAAGACCGTCGCGGAGAACGACTACATCCAGGCGAACTACCTCGGTCAGATCTGGGACACGGCGAAGGTCTTCGACAACTCCTACGACCGCAAGAAGCCGCTGATCATCCAGCTCGCCGCGGGCAGCATCATCGACGGCTGGCGGTACGCCCTGACGGGCAAGAAGGCCGGCAGCCGGGTCGAGTTCTCCGTCCCGCCCACCTGGGGATACGGCACGCAGGGGCAGCCGCAGGCGGGCATCAAGGGCACCGACACGCTGGTCTTCGTCGTCGATGTGCAGGACACGTTCAACGGGAAGAGCTCCGCCAAGGGCACGAACGTCGCCCAGGACAACGCCGACCTGCCGAAGGTGGGCACCAACACCGACGGCAAGGCGCCCTCCGTCGACGTCCCCAAGGCGGCCGCGCCGACGAAGCTGGTGGCGAACTACGTCATCGAGGGCGACGGCGCCGAGGTCGCCGCCGCGGACACCGTGCTCGTCCAGTACAAGGGCGTGCTGTGGGACACCGGCAAGGAGTTCGACTCGACGTACAGCGGCGGTTCGCTGACGTCGTTCTCGCTCCAGCAGGTCGTCAAGGGCTGGGCGCAGGGCCTGACCGGCAAGAAGGTCGGCAGCCGCGTCCTCATCGCCATCCCGCCGAAGCTGGGCTACGGCGACAGCCCGCCGGCCGGCAGCGGTATCAAGAAGGACTCCACGCTGGTCTTCTCGGTCGACATCCTGGCGAAGATGTGACCCCTTCGAGGTGCAAGACTGTCCGTGTTGCCTTTCCGCGAACAAGCAGGAGCTAGAGACGTGAGCATCGACAAGCCCGAGATCGACTTCCCGGGCGGCGAGCCCCCGGCGGACCTGGAGATCAAGGACATCTGGGAGGGCGACGGCGCCGTGGCGCAGGCGGGCCAGACCGTCACCGTCCACTACGTGGGCGTCGCTTTCAGCACCGGCGAGGAGTTCGACGCGAGCTGGAACCGCGGTCAGCCGTTCCGCTTCCCGCTGGGCGGGGGCCGAGTCATCAAGGGCTGGGACCAGGGCGTGCAGGGCATGAAGGTCGGCGGCCGTCGCCAGCTGACCATCCCGGCCCACCTCGCCTACGGCAACCAGAGCCCGACTCCGGCGATCAAGCCCGGCGAGACCCTGATCTTCGTGGTCGACCTCCTCGGGGTCTGATCGTCGTACAGGAGTCGTAATCGTCGTACGGGAGTCGTAAGGGATCACGGACCGTCCGATCGCCGTACGACCTTCGGGCGGGATCCGACCGGACCCGATCACCTGGGGCCCATGCCTGTCGGGCATGGGCCCTCGGCTTTTGCCGCGCCACTTCGGGGCGGTACGGTCATCGTCCGTAAGCACCATAGGGAGGCGAAGGGCGTCGATGGCCATTGCCAAGGCCGAGCGACTGATGAACCTGGCGCTGTGTCTGCTCGGGACGCGGCGGCCGCTCAGCAAGCGTGAGCTGCGTGAGTCCATCGAGGCCTACCTGGAAGCGGGATCGGACGACTCCTTCAACCGCATGTTTGAGCGGGACAAGGACGATCTGCGCGAGCTCGGACTGGTGATCGAAACCGTTGAGAACCTGGACGGCGAGGTCGGCTACCTCGCCCGCCGCGACAGCAACCGCCTCCCGCCCGTCACCCTGGACGCCGAGGAGGCCGCCGCCCTGGGGCTGGCCGCCAAGGTCTGGCAACAGGCCCGGCTCGCCGGCGCGGCCAGCGGCGCCCTCCAGAAGCTGCGCGCGGCGGGGCTGCCCGAGGACGTCGACCCGTACGGGGCCCATGGCGCGCTGGAGCCGCGTATCCCGGTGCACGAGGTCGCGTTCGAGCCGCTGATGCTGGCCTGCCGCGACCGCCGCCCGGTCGTCTTCGACTACCGCAAGGCCACCGCCGCCCGCCCCGAGCCCCGGAATGTCGAGCCGTGGGCGCTGGAGTGCTGGCGCGGCCACTGGTACCTCGCCGGCTGGGACCGCGACCGGGGCGCCGAGCGGGTGTTCCGGCTGTCCCGGATCACCGGGAAGGTACGCACGCGTGGCAGCCGTTACACCGCGCCGGTGCCGGATGTCGTCACCGTGCGCGAGACCGTCGCGAGCTGGGCGGGGGAGAACGCCGACCGCTCCGCGCTGATCCGGCTGCGTACCGGCGCCGGGTACCCCCTGCGGGCGAAGGCCGGCTCGGTACGGGAGCTGGGCGACGGCTGGGACGAGTTGGAAATTCCGTACGGGCACGGACTGGACGCCTGGCTGGTCGAGTTCGGTCCGGACGTGGTGGTCCTCGAGCCCGCCGAACTGCGGGCCGACGTGGTGGACCGGCTGCGTGCCGTGGCCAAGGGCTGAGGGGGCGTAGGAAAGTGGTGGGAAAACCGGCCAGGCCCACGAACGCCATCGACCAGACCCGGCGGATGCTCTCCCTGGTGACGTATCTGAAGGAGCGCCCCGGCGCCCGGGTCGAGGACGTCGCCCGTGCCTTCGGGATCACCGAGGACGAGCTGGTCTCCGACCTCGACGTGCTGCCCATGTGCGGCACCAGCTTCCGCGGCGGCGATCTGCTCGACATCGACACCGACGGCGAGCGCATCTGGTGGCACAACCCCGATGACGTCGCCGAGCCCCTCGGGCTCGCCGCCGACGAGGCCACCGCGCTGCTGGTCGCCGCCCGCGCGGTGTCCACCCTGCCCGGGCTGCGCGAGAGCGACCGGCAGGCGCTGCTGCGGGCCACGGCCAAGGTGGAGGCCGCGGCCGGTGAGCAGGCGGGCGCCAGCTCCCGGCTCTCCGTGACCTTCGAGTCGGAGGGCGGTGTCTTCGCGGACGTCGATCGGGCGATCTCCGAACGGCGCCGCCTGTGGATCCGCTACTACTCGCCGGCCCGTGACGAGGTCACCGAACGCGAGATCGACCCCATCCGGCTCGTCAGCGTCGGCCACACCTATGTCGAGGCCTGGTGCCGCCGGTCCGAGGCGCGCCGCACCTTCCGGCTCGACCGGGTCGCCGAGATCAGGATCCTGGACGAGCCGTCCGCGCCGCCCGAGATCGAGCTGCGGGACCTGTCCGAAGGGCTGGTGCAGCCCGCCGCCGAGGACCCGGAGGTCGTGGTCGAGGTCGGCCCGGGCGGGCGCTGGGTCGCCGAGTACTACCCGCACGACAGTGCGGATGAGCTTCCGGACGGCGGGCTGCGCATCACTCTGCGCACCCCGGATCCCACGTCGCTGCGGCGGCTGGCGCTGCGCCTGGGACGCGACGGCCGGATCGTCTCGCCGCAGGACCTCGCCGACAGCGCCCGGCGGGCGGCCCGCGAGGCACTGGCGGCGTACGACGGGGTCGAGGCACAGGGCGCCCATGGCGCCCGCGTGGTTCACGACGGGCAGTACGACAGGCAGGAGCAGGGGCTTTGAGCGAGTCGTCGACCTCTGGTGTGCGGGACATGACGGTGGCCGCCGCGTTCGCCGGGATGCGGAGCGTGGCTCCGGTGCTGTTCCGGGCGGGCTGCCCGGACTGCCGGGGCCGTTTCGAACTCGCCGCGAGCGCGCTGCGCCTCGCCATCGGCGCTACTAACCGCACCACCTTCTACTCCTTCACCTGCCCCGACTGCGGCGCCGTGGTCCGCAAGCCCGCCGGGGAGCGGATCGTCGAACTGCTCACCGGGGGCGGGGTCAGGACGCTGCGGCTGCACTCGACCCTCTGAGCTCGGGCGACTTCGCGGAGGTCTAGGCTCGGCGTCATGTTCTGGCCGATGTTCGCGGTAGCCGTGGGTTTTGTGGGTCTCGCCCTTCTCGGGGTGCTCGCCATACGGGTCTTCCTGGAGGCACAGCGTCTGGGCAGGCAGGTCACGGACTCCGCCCGGCGCATCAGCCGTGCCGCGGAGGATCTGGAGCGCGCGTCCATGAGCGCGGCCCGCTCTGTGGACTCCCTGTGAGTCACGGGCGTGATGCGCTTTGGGCCACTTCGCCCTGTCAACTTGCTGGTTCCGCCAGGTACGCTGCTGGTCGCGGATCGGAGAACGAGGCCCGTTCGCGGACCGGGAGTACGCACAGGGATTGCCACACGTTTACCCCTGAGCGTTACGATCGCTGCCAGCACGGTCGATCGGACACATGTCCGACCGGTCGGACAGCACCCCACCCCAGCCGCCTCGGTGAGAAGGTAAAGACTTATGTTCGGAAGGCTCGGCGCCCCCGAGATCATTCTCATCCTCGTCGTCATCATCCTGCTGTTCGGCGCGAAGAAGCTTCCCGACATGGCGCGCTCGCTCGGCAAGTCCGCTCGCATCCTCAAGAGCGAGGCCAAGGCGATGAAGGACGAGGGCGGCAGCACCGCCACCCCGGCCGGTCCGCCGAACAACGACGAGCAGTCCCCGTCCCAGCGCACCATCCAGGCCGCTCCCGGCGACGTGACGAGCTCGCGCCCGGTCACCGAGCCGACGGACACGACCAAGCGCTGACGCAGGGCCGGTGACCTCCGGCCCGCCGCACGAGATGGGAACGTGGGTTGCTGAAGTCTGCCCGCAACAAGGAGAAGGATCCCGAGGGGCGGATGCCCCTCGCGGAGCACCTTCGTGAGCTCCGCAACCGGCTCGCGAAGGCGCTGCTGGCCATCGTCGCCGTCACAGTCGTCGCCGCCTTCTTCTACAACGACATCATCAACTTGATCACGAGGCCGATCCTCGACTCGGTCGGCTGCGACGCGAGCTTCGAACAACTGGCGAAGGCGTCCTCCGAGCAGCAGTGCGCGCAGATCACGATCAACGGTCTGCTCACCGCGTTCACGCTGGCGTTGAAGGTGTCCCTGATGGCCGGCGTCGTGGTCGCCTCGCCGGTCTGGCTCTACCAGCTGTGGGCGTTCGTCGCCCCGGGTCTGCACAAGCACGAGAAGAAGTACGCGTACGCGTTCGTCGGCACGGGTGCCCCGCTCTTCATGGCCGGTGCGTACTTCGCCTACGCGGTGCTGCCCACCACGGCGAAGGTGCTGCTCGGCTTCACGCCCTCCGACGTCACCAACCTGCTGCCCCTGGACGATCTGCTCGACCTCGTCACCCGCATGGTGCTCGTCTTCGGGCTCTCCTTCGAGCTGCCCCTGCTGCTGGTCTTCCTCAACCTCACCGGGGCGATCACCGGCAAGCGGATGCTCGGCTGGTGGCGGGGCATGATCATGGGCATTACCGTCTTCGCGGCCATCGCGACGCCGAGCACCGACCCGCTGACCATGCTGGCGCTCGCCGGGCCGATCTGGGTGCTGTACTTCGGCGCCGTAGCCTTCTCGCTGCTCAACGACCGGCGCAAGCGCCGCCGCGAGGCGATGGGCCCCGCCGACGACGAGGCCTCCGACCTGGACCTCACCCCCGAGGACATCGGCGATGTCGAGACCGTCTCCGCGAGCCGGGCGCTGCCCGAGCAGGCGACCACGGAGCGGGTCAACGGGTATGACGACGTGACGTGACCTGAGGCACCCCGCGCCGCATCCGGGGTGCTGTGCGGGGCGTAGCGTCGTGATCTGGGGGGATCCCGGGTTCGCCGGCAGCGGATCCGGATAATGATCGTCCTGTTGTCAGTGGGGCCCGGTACGCTCGAAAGTACGATGACAGAGGATCTCTCACCGGCCGAGCGGTACGCGGCAGCACGTAGGCACGCTGCCGAGCAGGCCACCGCGCTCGCTCCCTTCCGCGAGATGTACGACTTCGGCCTCGACCCCTTCCAGATCGAGGCCTGTGAAGCGCTCGAATCGGGGAAGGGCGTGCTGGTGGCCGCGCCCACCGGCTCAGGCAAGACGATCGTCGGCGAGTTCGCCGTCCACCTCGCCCTCCAGCAGGGCAAGAAGTGCTTCTACACGACACCCATCAAGGCGCTGTCGAACCAGAAGTACGCCGACCTGTGCCGCCGTTACGGCGCGGACCGGGTCGGCCTGCTCACCGGCGACAACAGCGTCAACTCCGATGCCCCGGTGGTCGTGATGACCACCGAGGTGCTGCGCAACATGCTGTACGCGGGTTCGCAGACCCTCCTCGGCCTCGGTTATGTGGTCATGGACGAGGTGCACTACCTCTCCGACCGCTTCCGGGGAGCGGTGTGGGAAGAGGTGATCATCCACCTCCCCGAGTCGGTCACCCTCGTCTCCCTCTCGGCCACCGTGTCGAACGCCGAGGAGTTCGGCGACTGGCTCGACACCGTCCGCGGCCACACCGAGGTGATCGTCTCCGAACACCGGCCCGTACCGCTGTTCCAGCACGTGCTCGCCGGGCGGCGGATGTACGACCTCTTCGAGGAGGGCGAGGGCTACAAGAAGGCCGTCAATCCCGACCTCGCGCGCCTCGCGCGCATGGAGGCCACCCGCCCCTCGTTCCAGGACCGCAGGCGGGGCCGCGCCATGCGCGAGGCCGACCGCGAGCGGGAGCGCAGACAGCGGTCGCGGGTGTGGACCCCGGGGCGTCCCGAGGTCATAGAACGGCTCGACGCCGAGGGGCTGTTGCCCGCCATCACGTTCATCTTCAGCCGCGCGGCCTGCGAGGCAGCCGTACAGCAGTGTCTGTACGCGGGGCTGCGGCTGAACGACGACGAGTCGCGGGAGCGGGTGCGTGCTCTGGTCGAGGAGCGCACCGCCTCCATTCCGACCGAGGATCTGCATGTCCTGGGCTATTACGAGTGGCTGGAGGGACTGGAGCGCGGGATCGCCGCCCATCACGCGGGCATGCTGCCGACGTTCAAGGAAGTCGTCGAGGAGCTGTTCGTACGCGGCCTGGTGAAGGCGGTGTTCGCGACCGAGACGCTCGCGCTGGGCATCAACATGCCCGCGCGTTCGGTGGTGTTGGAGAAGCTCGTCAAGTGGAACGGCGAGCAGCATGCCGACATCACCCCGGGCGAGTACACGCAGTTGACGGGGCGTGCGGGCCGGCGCGGTATCGACGTCGAGGGCCACGCGGTCGTGCTGTGGCAGCGCGGGATGAGCCCCGAGCACCTGGCGGGACTGGCCGGGACGCGGACGTATCCGCTGCGGTCCAGCTTCAAGCCGTCGTACAACATGGCGGTCAATCTGGTGGAGCAGTTCGGGCGGCGCCGTTCGCGCGAGTTGCTGGAGACGTCATTCGCGCAGTTCCAGGCCGACAAGTCGGTGGTGGGGATTTCGCGGCAGGTGCAGCGCAATGAGGAGGGGCTCGAGGGTTACAAGGCCTCCATGACCTGCCACCTCGGTGACTTCGAGGAGTACGCGCGACTGCGTCGCGAGCTCAAGGACCGAGAGAACGAGATCGCCAAGCAGGGGGCGGCGCAGCGGCGGGCGGAAGCGGCTGTCGCGCTGGAGAAGCTCAAGCCGGGGGATGTGATTCATGTTCCCACCGGCAAGTACGCGGGTCTGGCGTTGGTGCTCGACCCGGGGCTGCCCGCCGGGCGGTCCAACGGTCATCGTGGCTTCGAGCACCACGACGGGCCGCGGCCGTTGGTGCTCACGGCGGAACGGCAGGTCAAGCGGCTGGCGTCGATGGACTTCCCGGTGCCTGTCGAGGCGTTGGACCGGATGCGGATTCCGAAGTCCTTCAATCAGCGTTCGCCGCAGTCCCGTCGGGATCTTGCCTCCGCGCTGCGGACCAAGGCCGGGCACATTCCGCCGGAGCGGGCGCGCAAGAAGCGGTCGGAGGCCGCTGACGACCGGGAGATCGCGCGGTTGCGCACCGCGATCCGGGCGCATCCCTGCCATGGGTGCAACGACCGGGAGGATCACGCCCGTTGGGCTGAGCGGTATCACCGGCTGGTGCGTGATACCTCGCAGCTGGAGCGGCGTATCGAGGGGCGTACGAACACTATTGCTCGTACGTTTGATCGGATTGTGGCGCTGCTGACCGAGATGGACTATCTGCGCGGTGACGAGGTCACCGAGCATGGGAAGCGGTTGGCGCGGTTGTACGGCGAGCTTGATCTGCTGGCGAGTGAGTGTCTGCGGGAAGGGGTGTGGGAGGGGCTCGGTCCGGCTGAACTGGCCGCGTGTGTTTCGGCGTTGGTGTACGAGGCGCGGCTGAGCGATGACGCGATGGTGCCGAAGTTGCCGTCGGGGAAGGCGAAGGCGGCGCTGGGGGAGATGGTGCGGATCTGGGGGCGGTTGGACGCTCTGGAGGAGGACTTCCGGATCTCGCAGACGGAGGGGGTGGGGCAGCGTGAGCCCGATCTGGGGTTTGCGTGGGCCGCGTACATGTGGGCGTCCGGCAAGGGGCTCGACGAGGTGTTGCGCGAGGTGGAGATGCCTGCTGGGGACTTTGTGCGGTGGTGCAAGCAGGTGATTGATGTGCTGGGGCAGATTTCGGCGGCGGCGCCTGTGTCTGGTGGGGTGAGTTCTACGGTCGCGAAGAATGCGCGGAAGGCCGTTGATGGGTTGTTGCGGGGGGTTGTGGCTTACTCGTCGGTGGGGTGAGCTACGCGCAGCGCAGGCCTGCGGAGGTGTGTGGGGGTGCGCGTTGCGCCCTCGGTTGTGGTGGGGGCGGGGCCGCGCCGGGGGGGTGTCCGTCCTCGGAACGTCGCGGAATCGGTCGGCTATCAACGTGCCCGGGTTGACGCGACAACCGCTGCGGGCGGACACCCCCCGGCACGGCCCCTTCCCGCCGTGGGCGGGTGCGCGGGCCCGGTGGGGTTCAGCGGTTCAGATACGCTCGCCAGCCGCCGTACGACGTGATGTCCTCGGCGTTCGTGAGGGCGTCTGGCTCGCAGAGGAAGCCGGGGGTGTGGGTGCCGTCCGTCAGTTTCACGCTGCCCAGGGTCATGGGGCGGGGGAGTGTGGCCAGGAGGCGGCCCAGGCCTTCGGGTGGGAGGCGCCAGACTTCGGCCTCGATCTCGGCGCCTCCTTCGTCTGTGTGCACCAGGCCGGGCTTGGGCGGCGTTGTCGGCAGGGCGTGGAGGCGATAGGCCGGGGCCGTGGTGGTCGTGCGTTCCAGGCGGGCGCCCAGGGCTAGGAGTTGGGGGTTGAGGGGCTGGCCGGTGAGGTGGGCGCCCACTACCGTCAGGTGGGTTTCCGGTTGGAGCAGGGCGGCTATGCGGGTCAGGCGTTCGTCGGTGAACGCCGGGCCGATCAGCATGACGCCGAAGGGGAGGCCGTTCACCTGGCCGGCCGGGACGGCGACCGCCGCCTGGTCGAAGAGGTTCGTGGAGTTGGTGAAGCGGCCCAGGCGGGCGTTGGCGCCCAGGGGGTCGGCGGCCACCTCGGCGAGGGTGGGGTGGCCGGGGGTGGTGGGAAGCAACAGGGCGTCCGCGTCGGCCAGTTCGGTCAGGGCGCGGGTGCGGAGGGTTGCCAGGCGGTCCGTGTCGGCGAACAGCTGGTGGGCCGGGATGTCTCGGGCGCCGGTGATGATGCCGGCGACTGTGGGGTCGAGGGAGTCGTCGGCTTGGGCTATTGCCTTGTCGACAAAGGTGCCCACTGCTGTGTAGCGCTCGGCTACGAAGGCGCCCTGGTAGAGCATCGCGGCGGCCTCGGTGAACGGCGTGAGGTCGAGGGGGCGGATGTCGGCGCCGGAGGCGGTGAGTTGCGTGACGGCCGCCTCGTAGGCTTCCGTCCAGCCCTCGTCCAGTTCGCCGAGTTGGTCTCGTGCCGGTACCGCGATGCGCCATGGGCCCGGGGCGCGCTGGGGGAGCGGGGGGAGGTCGCGGTCGGGCGGGGATGCCATGTACGCCAGTGCCTGCTCGGCCTCCGGGAGGGTGCGGGCGAAGACCGTCACGCAGTCCAGGGAGGCGCAGGCCGGGACCACGCCTGTGGTGGGGACCAGGCCGCGGGTCGGCTTCAGGCCGACGATGCCGTTGAAGGCGGCCGGGACCCGGCCCGAGCCCGCGGTGTCCGTGCCGAGTGCGAAGTCGACGATGCCCAGGGCCACCGCCACGGCCGAGCCGGAACTGGAGCCGCCGCTGATCCTGGCCGGGTCGTACGCGTTGCGGACGGCGCCGTGCGGCGAGCGGGTGCCCACCAGGCCCGTCGCGAACTGGTCCAGGTTCGTGGTGCCCAGCACGATCGCGCCCGCGGCACGGAGGCGGGCGACGACCGGTGCGTCGGCCTCGGGGTCGTAGGCGTACGACGGGCAGCCCGCGGTGGTGGGCAGGCCGGCCACGTCGATGTTGCCCTTGGCGGCGAACAGGCGGCCGGCGAGGGGGAGGTGCTCGCCCGCCGAGATGCGGGCGTCGATCGTGCGGGCTTCGGACTCCACCTCCGGCTGCGGGCGCAGGTCGATCCAGATCTCGGCGCGGTCGACTGCTTCGAGGCGGGCGTAGGCCGCTTGGACGCGGGTGAGCGTGGTGGACATCGTTCCTCTGCTTTCAGATCGCGGCCGGGGCGAGGACGAGCAGTGCTGTGCCGGCCTCTACTTGGTCGCCCGGCCTGGCCAGGATCTCCGCCACCACGCCGTCCATCGGCGCGTGCACCCTGGACTCCATCTTCATCGCCTCCAGGGCGAGCAGCGGCTGTCCGGCCGTCACCTCGTCGCCCGGCTCGACGTTCAGCTGCCATACGGACGCGGCGAATTCGGCTTCGACCAGGCGACCGCCCGCGGGGACCGTCACCTCCGCCTGCGGCGCGGCGGGCGTGGCCGCCGCTTCCGCTCGCGTGAACTCGCCCGCCGCCTCCCATGCGTCCCGCTCGGCGGAGAAGGCCGCCTGCTGCCGGGATTTGAACTGTGCGATGGGTTCGGCGTGTTCGGCTAGGAAGGTCTGGTAGTCGGCCAGTGAGAAGGTGCCCTCCTCGATGCGGGGTACGAAGCGGCCGGAGGTGATGTCGGCGCGCAGATCGAGGAGTTCGTCCGGCTCCACCGGGTACCACTTGATCCGGTCGAAGAAGCGCAGCAGCCAGGGCGAGCCCGGCTCGAACGCGCCGCGCTGCTGCCAGCCCGACCACACCTGGGTCGTCCGGCCGACGAACTGGTAGCCGCCTGGGCCCTCCATGCCGTATATGCACAGGTACGCTCCGCCGATGCCCACCGAGTTCTCGGCCGTCCAGGTGCGGGCCGGGTTGTACTTGGTCGTCACCAGGCGGTGGCGGGGGTCGAGGGGGGTGGCGACCGGGGCGCCCAGGTACACGTCGCCCAGGCCGAGGACGAGGTACTCCGCGTCGAAGACCGTGTCATAGACGTCGTTCACTGAGTCCAGGCCGTTGACGCGGCGGATGAACTCGATGTTCCACGGGCACCAGGGCGCGTCGTCGCGGACGCCCGCCATGTAGCGGGCGATCGCCTCGCGGGTCGCCGGGTCGTCCCAGGAGAGGGGGAGGTGGACCGTGCGGGAGGGGACCGTCAGTCTGTCGCTCGGGGGGAGGGCCGCGGTGATCTCCCGTACGGCGGCGAGGAGTTCGGGCTGTGGTAGGCGGTGCGGGTCCGTGCGGATCTGGAGGGAGCGGATGCCCGGTGTGAGGTCGGTGATGCCGTCCGGGACCTGTTCGGCCACCGCTTCCATCAGTGCGTGGACGCGCATCCGGAGCGCCAGGTCGAGTTGCATCGGGCCGAACTCGACCAGCAGGTTGTCGTCGCCGCTGCGGCGGTAGGTCACGTCGGCGTCCTGGGCCAGGATGCCGCCGTCCACGATGGCGGGGCGGGGCTCGCCCGACACGTCCACCGGTGCGAAGCGGACCGTGTCGCCCGGGCGTAGCTGGCCCAGCTTCCAGCGGTCGGTGCTGATCACCGTCGCCGGGCAGACGAACCCGCCGAGCGACGGGCCGTCCGGGCCCAGCAGCACCGGCATGTCGCCCGTGTAGTCGACGGCGCCCACGGAGTACGGGGTGTCGTGGATGTTCGACGGGTGCAGGCCCGCCTCGCCGCCGTCGGTGCGGGCCCAGCGCGGCTTCGGGCCGACCAGGCGGACACCGGTGCGCGCGGAGTTGAAGTGGACCTTCCAGTCGGCGGCGTAGAAGTCGCGGATGTCGTCCTCGGTGAAGAACTCCGGTGCCGCGTGCGGGCCTTCGACGGCCTTGACCTGCCATACGGCACCGAAGTCCGGGCGGTCGGCCGACGGTACGGCCAGACCCTCGATGACTTTTCCGCCGTGCAGGACGTCGCCCGTGCGCAGTGCCCGGCCGCCGTGTCCGCCGAACCGGCCCAGCGTGAAGGTGCTCGCGCTGCCCAGGAAGGCGGGCACGTCCAGGCCGCCGGAGACCAGGACGTAGGTGCGCAGGCCGTGCTCGGCGGGGGCGCCGATCTCCAGTACGGCTCCGGCGGGCAGCGTCACCGGCTCCCACTGCGCGACCGGCGTGCCGTCGACGGTGACCGGGGCGGGTGCACCCGTCACGCAGACGGTCGTGGGGTGCGTGAACCTCAGCGACGGGCCCTTGAGGGTGCATTCGAGGCCCGGCGCACCCTCGTCGTTGCCGAGGGCACGGTTGCCGAGGCGGAAGGACAGGTCGTCCATCGGACCGCACGGCGGCACGCCGACCTGCCAGTAGCCGGTGCGGCCCGGCCAGTCCTGCACGGTGGTGAGCGTCCCGCCGGAGACGACCTCGATACGGGGTGTCGGGTCGCTCACGTGGGTGAGGGTCGCCGTCGAGTGGGTGGCGGTGATGAAGTCCCGGTCCGCGAGCGCGGCCCGTACCAGGCCCAGGTTCGTCTCGATGCCGTCGACGCGGGTGCGGGCCAGCGCCTCGTCCAGCCGCTGGAGGGCGTGCGCCCGGTCGGGGCCGTAGGCGATGACCTTCGCGAGCATCGGGTCGTACGACGTCGTCACCTCGGTGCCCGTCTCGACCCAGCTGTCGACGCGCACGCCCGGCGGGAACTCGACCCGTGTCAACAGGCCCGCGCTGGGCCGGTGGTCGCGGGAGGGGTCCTCGGCGTACAGGCGGGCCTCGACGGCGTGGCCGCGTGGTGCGCCCGGGGCGTGGACCACGTCCTTCTCGCCCTGGGCCAGGCGGAGCATCCAGGCGACCAGGTCGACGCCGTAGATCTCCTCGGTGACCGGGTGCTCCACCTGGAGGCGGGTGTTGACCTCCAGGAAGTACGCCTCCTCGCGCGCGGCGTCGTAGACGAACTCGACGGTTCCGGCGGAGCGGTAGCCGACCGAGGCGCACAAGTCGCGGGCGGCGTCGGTGAGTTGTGTGCGCACGTGGGCGGGGAGGCCCGGGGCGGGGGCCTCCTCCAGCACCTTCTGGTTGCGGCGCTGGAGAGAGCAGTCACGGTCGCCGAAGGTGACCACCCGGCCCTCGCCGTCGCCGAAGACCTGCACCTCGACATGGCGGGCGTGCTCGACCAGGCGTTCCAGGAAGACGCCGGCCAAGGAGAAGGAGGCGGCGGCCACGCGCTGCACCCGGTCCCAGGCCTCGGTCAGTTCATCGGCGGAGCGACATGCCGACATACCGATGCCGCCGCCTCCGCCGGTCGCCTTGAGCATGACCGGATAGCCGATCGCGGCAGCCTGCTGGAGTGCCTCGTCGGGAGAGGCGAGCAGTCCCGTTCCCGGTGCCAGGGGTACTCCGGCGGCCTCGGCTGCCGCCCGCGCCGTGTGCTTCGCGCCGAACAGTTCCAGCTGCCCGGGCGTCGGGCCCACGAACACGATCCCGGCGTCCTGGCAGCGGCGCGCGAAGGCCGCGTCCTCGGACAGGAAGCCGTAGCCGGGGTGGATCGCGCCCGCGCCCGTGTCCTTGGCCGCCTTCAGCACCAGGTCGGCGTCGAGGTACGACTCCTTCGCGGGCGCCGGGCCGAGCCGCACCGCCTCGTCGGCGAGCCGGACGTGCGGGGCGGAGCGGTCAGGGTCGGAGTACACCGCGACCGTGCGCAGGCCCAGTTCGCGGGCCGTACGGATGATGCGGACCGCGATCTCGCCGCGGTTGGCGACCAGCAGCGTGTCGAAGGTCATGCGCCCGCCCCGGTGATCGTCATCTCCACCGCGGTCGGTTCGAAGCCGTTGCACGGGTTGTTGATCTGGGGGCAGTTGGAGACCAGGACGAGGACGTCGCACTCGGCGCGCAGGGTCAGCTCCAGGCCCGGAGCGGAGAGGCCGTCGACGATGCCGAGGGTGCCGTCCTTCTCGACCGGCACGTTCATGTACCAGTTGATGTTGGAGACGAGGTCCCGCTTGCCGAGGCCGTGCCTGGCGCCCTCGGCGAGGAAGTTGTCCACGCACGCGTGCTGCGACCAGGTGTGGTGGCCGTACCGCAGGGTGTTCGACTCCTTGGAGCAGGCGCCGCCGACCGTGTCGTGGCGGCCCACATCGTCGCCGGTCACCGTCATCAGCGGGGTGTGCTCGTTGGACATGAGCACGCTGCCCGTGGTGAGGAAGATGTTGCCCTGCGCGTGGATGGTGTCCGGTGCGCTGTAGCGGACCGATGTGTCGTGGGCGTCGTAGACGAGGAAGTCGACGGCCTGGTTGCCGTGCAGGTCGGTGATGGTGAGGGTCTCGCCGGTGCGGATCACGGACGACCAGGCCGCCCGGGCCGGAACAACGGTCTTCATGCGATCCCCCTCGCGGCGAGGAACTCGGCGGTGTTCAGGAAGGCGCGGTGGCCCTCGGGCGTGGCCTCCCACAGCGGGGTGCCGGGGCGGGTGGCCTCCGCGCGCCAGGCGAGCACCTCCAGCGGGGTGCTGACGTACTCGGTGCGGGGGTCGGCCGGGTGCGGCACGTTGGCGATGAGCACCGTGACGTCCTGCTCCGTGCGCAGCGTCACGCTGCCGCCGGGGCCGGCCGAGCCGGTGAAGTCGAGGACGCCGTCCTCGCGCACCTCCACGCCCTGGAAGAAGGCGAGCGAGGGCGGCAGATCGCGCGGTTCCAGGCCGTTCTTGGCGGCCGCCAGCTTGAACAGCTCGCGCCCGGCGGGGGAGGGGCCCTGCGGGGTGCCGTCGCCGTACCGCTCGGTGTTGCGGACGAGGGTGGAGGTGCCGCACAGGGCGTCGTGCCGGCCGGAGGTGTCGGCGATCACGGTGGCCAGGACCCGGCCCTGGTCGGACAGGAGCAGTTGGCCCTCACCGAGGTAGGCGTTCCACTGCACCTTCACCGTGTCGGCGACGTTCAGCCGCTCCCAGGGCCGGTCGGCCGCGTACAGGAGCAGGTGGGCGCAGGCGTCGCCGCGCAGGTCGGTCAGGCGCAGTTCGCTGCCGCGGGCCAGCACCCGGTGCGTGTAATTGCCTCCCGCCACCGTCTCCGCCCACACCAGGTGGCCCGCCTCGCAGGGCGGGTTCGGCCAGGTGCCGGCCGGTACGACGGGCATGGCCTCGGTGCGCGTGCCCTCCTGGGCGCGTGCGTGGTCGCGGGCTCCGTACGTGGTCGCTGTCGCCATCGCGGGTCCTCCGGCTCCGGTGTGTCGTCATGCTGCTGGCGTCTTATTTCTGTCGCTTGACAGAAATTAAGGGTGGGCCGGGTCGCGGTGATTGCCGCACTGTTGCCGCTCGGTTACCGGGCCCTCACGAAGATCGCCGCGAACGGGCGTGTGCGAGGATCGAACGCATGGGGACAGCAGGTGCGGACCGGAGCCGACGGGTGGGCAGGCCACGGGCGGCGCAGCGGCCGGACAGCGGCCTTGAGCCGCGTGAGGAACTCCTCGTGGCCGCCGCCGAGTTGTTCACCACCCTCGGCTATGCGGCCACCAGCACGCGTGCCGTCGCCGAGCGCGCGGGCATGCGCCAGGCGTCCATGTACCACTACGTCTCCGGCAAGGAGGAGCTGCTGGCCCAGCTCCTGGAGTCGACCGTCACGCCCTCGCTGGCGTACGCCCGTGAGCTCCTCGCCGACGACGCGACGTCGGCCGAGGGCCGGCTGTGGGAGCTGTGCCGGGCGGACGTCGAGGTGCTGTGCGGCGGGCCGCACAACCTCGGCGGTCTCTACCTGCTGCCCGAGGTGCGGGCCGAGCGGTTCGCCGGCTTCCATGCCGTGCGTGCCGAACTCAAGGACGCCTACCGGCAGTTGATCGCCGCGACGGCGGCCGGCGGGGCGCTCGGCAAGAGCGAGCTGGACCTGCGTACGGACCTGCTGTTCGGGTTGATCGAGGGTGTCATCCTCGTCCACCGCTCCGATCCCGAGCGGCCCGTCTCGGCGTTCGCGGAGGCCACGGCCGACGCCGCCCTGCGCATCGCCGGGGTCTGAAAGCCCGGTCTTCACCCGTTACGGTGAGTGATTTTCGCATACCCGTACGCCGTTACGCCCCGTGTTCGAATGAACCCTCAGCGTGCAAATGGAGTCGAGCGTACTCCCGTCGCGAGGGCCATTTCAGGTGCTTGCTGAATATGACACGGCGATGATCCGGTCGGACTAAGCTCGCCCGCAGCGCGCCGAGTTGAGATGTATTCGTGCGCTTGTTCCCAAAAAATACCGAAGATACAGCCTGTTCCATGACATTTCCCCCTGCAAGCTCCCCCGACACCCAGCCGATTCGTTTCAGAGGGCCTACATGGTGAGTCTTCAATCCCCCCCAGGGCGCCGTGAACTGCCGTACGCGCGCGTACTGTTGCTGCCCGCCATAGTGATGGCGATGGCGACCGGGGCCGCCGTCGCCTTGGTGGCGCAGCCGGCCAGGGTGGCCGTCGGCTCGTGCGGTGCCGTCGCCACACTGCTGGTGATCGCGGTGGCCGCCGAAGCGGTGCGGCGCGCTCGCGCCCTGCGCGACCTGCGGGCCTCGCACGCCCGTCACACCGCGTATCTGGAAGGGCGTATCGCCGCCCACGACCACGAGATGATCCGCCTCGCCAAGGAGATCGCGCCCACCGCGCTGCACTGGCTGCGCCGCGGAAATTCCCCCGAAGAGGTGGTTCGCCAACTCGGCAACATGGACCCCGCGTGGGCCGAACTCCCCAAGGCGCAGACCGACTTGCTCAAGACGGTGCTCAAAATCGTCGACACCGAAGAGCTCATGCGCGACGCAGCGCAGCGCTCCTTCGTCAGCATCGCCCGTCGTGTCCAGGCCATCGTCCACCAGCAGGCCAACGAACTGCGGGAGATGGAGGAGGACCACGGCCGCAACCCCGAGGTCTTCGACGACCTCCTGCGCATCGACCACGGCACCGCGCTGATCGGCCGCCTCGCCGACTCCATCTCCGTCCTCGGCGGCGGCCGCCCCGGCCGTCAGTGGCCCGAGCCCGTCGCGCTGTACAGCGTGCTGCGCGGCGCCATGTCGCGGATCCTGGAGTACCGGCGCATCGACCTGACGTCGATCGCCAAGGTCAACGTCAAGGGCACGGCAGTCGAGCCCGTCATCCACGCCGCCGCCGAACTCCTCGACAACGCCACCCGCTACTCCCCGCCCCAGAGCAAGGTGCACGTCACCGCCACCGAGGTGCAGACCGGCGTCTGCATCGAGATCGAGGACTCCGGCGTCAGCCTCAGCGAGGAGGCCCGCGCCCGGGCCGAGCGCATGCTGGAGCGCGCCAAGGCCGGCGTCGACCTCCAGGATCTCGGCGAGACGCCGAGCCTCGGCCTCTCCGTCGTGGGCCGCCTCTGCCAGACGTACGACATGCAGGTGTCCCTGCGTGCCTCCGCGTACGGCGGTGTCCGCGCCATCCTCGTCGTGCCCACCGCCATGCTCACCGAGGAGCCCGGCGTCGGACTCGCCCACGGCATCGGCGCCACCGCCGTGCCCAAGGCCGAACTCGGCGCCGTTCCCGGGCCCAAGCGCACGATCAAGAAGCGCCGTCCCACCAGCCCCAAGTTCGTGACGCCGATCTCCATGGAGGACGACGTCCCCGAGGTCACCGAGTGGACCGCGAACGGGCTGCCGCAGCGCCGCAGCCGGGTCAAGGCCTCGTTCACCCAGCGCTATGCCGAGCAGGCCGCGATCGAGCAGGCCGAGCGGGAAGGCCGCCCGACCATCTGGTCGACGGCCCGGCGCGAGCCCGAGCCGGAGCCCCAGAAGCCGGACGAGACCCCGCCGGGCCAGTGGGTCCAGGCGTTCATGGACGGACTCAAGCGCCCGACCTCTTCCGCAGGCACCCAGCCGACCGACGAACCGGCCCGTGCAGAGGCCGAAGACGAGGGGAACCTCAAGTGATCCAGCAGCGAGGCAACTTCGACTGGTTGCTCCAGGACCTCGCCAAGGGCGTGCCGGGCATCCAGATGATCGTGGTGCTCTCCGCCGACGGCCTGCGCATCGCCCGCCATGGCGGCGACCCGGACACCGCCGACCGCGTCGCCGCGGCCTGCGCGGGCCTGCAGAGCCTGGCGAGCGCCGTCGCTTCGGAGATCCCGGGCAGTGACGGCATGATGAAGATGGTCCTCATCGAGATCAACGGGGGCTACTTCTACCTGATGGCCGCCGGCCCCAACGCCTATCTGGCGGTGCTGGCCGACGTGATCACCGAACCGGGCCACATGAGCGCCGCGATGGGCGACCTGGTCATCCGCATCGGCGCACATCTGACCACCCCGCCGAGGCGTAACGGGCAGACCGTATGACTCCTCCACAACGCCGGCGGCGCTATCCCAGGGAACAGGCGGACCCGACACCTCCGCGCCCGGACCCGACACCACCGCAGGAGGACCAGCCACCTCCGGAGGGCCAGAAGAAGAACCCCGAGCGGCTGTACGTCATCACCGGCCCCGACGGCGCCGAGCGCTCGGAGCTCGACCTGGTCACGTTAATCGTGGCGGACGCCGACCCCCCGCCCTCCGCCACCCCCGAGCAGGCGGCGCTGCTCAGGCTCTGCGCGGCCCCGCTGTCGGTGGCCGAACTGTCCGCCTATCTCAGCCTGCCGTTCAGCGTGGTGACCGTCCTGCTCACCGAGCTGCTGGCGGCCGAACTGGTGACGGCGCGCGCCCCGATCATCCGCCAGGCGCGGGCCGACCGTTCCCTCCTCGAAGCGGTGATGCATGGACTTCAAAGGCTCTGACACGATTCCCGGTCCGCGCGCGGAGGACCACCTTCCGCCTACCGCGCTGGCCGCGGTGAAGATCGTCATCGTGGGCGGCTTCGGCGTCGGCAAGACGACCATGGTCGGTTCGGTCAGCGAGATCAAACCGCTGACCACCGAGGAGACCATGACCCAGGCCGGCATCGGGGTCGACGACAACTACGGCTCCGAGACCAAGACGGCCACCACCGTGGCCATGGACTTCGGCCGCATCAGCATCACCGACCAGCTGGTGCTCTACCTCTTCGGTACCCCGGGCCAGGAACGGTTCTGGTTCCTGTGGAACGGCCTGTTCGAGGGCGCGCTCGGCGCGGTCGTGCTGGTCGACACCCGCCGCCTCGAAACCAGCTTCGATGTCATGGGCCGGCTCGAGGAGCGCGGGGTGCCGTTCGTCGTCGCCGTCAACACCTTCCCGGACGGCCCCCGTTACGCCATCGACGAGCTGCGCACGGCGCTCGACCTGAGCCAGGACATCCCGATCGTCGAGTGCGACGCGCGCCGCCGCGCGTCCAGCCGGGACGTCCTGATGACCCTGCTGCAGTTCCTGCATTCGCTGACGACGAAGGCCCCTGCGTGAGCCAGGTACGTCCCGTGAACCGCGAACGCGTTGCCTGAGTGGCACGGACGTACGGCCCCCGAGTCGCGTACGTCCGTGCCGGCGCGCCGCAGGTGTCCCGGTCCCTTCCTTTACGTCAGATCACTTCCGTCACTTCTTCTATGTCAGATCACTTCCCTTACGTCAGATCCACCTCAGCTTCGGAGCGATCATCGTGACGCCTGAATCCCCTTTCCCGGCCGGTACGGACGCCCCCACGACCGCCCCGCCCCCCGGCTGCCCCGCACACGGCATCGGCCCCGGCGGACTGCGTCGGCTGTACGGCCCCGACGCGGAGGACCTCGGAACCGTGTACGAGGAGCTCCGCGCCGAGCACGGAACCGTGGCTCCCGCGCTGCTGCACGAGGACGTGCCGATCTGGGTGGTGCTCGGCCACACCGAGAACATGCACATGGTGCGCACCCCCTCGCACTACAGCCGTGACACCCGGTTGTGGTCCCCCATGCAGGACGGCACGGTCAAGCCGGATCACCCGCTCATGCCGCACCTCGCCTGGCAGCCTCTGTGCTCCCACGCCGAGGGCGAGGAGCACCTGCGGCTGCGCGGCGCGGTCAACGGTGCCCTCTCGACCATCGACAACCGGAGCCTGCGCCGCCACATCAACCGCGCGACCCAGCACCTCGTCAACCAGTTCTGCGAGCAGGGCAGGGCCGACCTGGTCAGCCAGTTCGCCGAGCACCTGCCGATGATGGTGATGTGCCAGATCCTCGGCATGCCCGAGGAGTACAACGACCGGATCGTGCAGGCCGCCCGCGACCTGCCCAAGGGCACCGAAACGGCCATCGAGAGCAACGCGTACATCATGGACGTCCTGATGCGGCTCACCGCCCGCCGCCGGGCCGAGCCCGAGGAGGACCTCACCAGCCACCTCATCAACCACCCGGCGCGGCTCACCGACCAGGAGGTCAGCCAGCACCTGCGGCTCGTCCTGATCATCGCGTACGAGAGCACCGCCAACCTCCTGGCCAACGTACTGCGGGTGGTGCTCACCGACCCGCGGTTCCGCGCCCAGCTCAACGGCGGCCAGATGACGGTGCCCCAGGCGGTCGAGCAGTCCATGTGGGACGAGCCGCCGTTCAGCGCCGTCCTGGGGTACTTCGCCAAGCAGGAGACCGAGCTGGGAGGCCAGCGCATCCGCAAGGGCGACGGCCTCCTCCTGGGCATCGCGCCGGGCAACGTCGACCCGCGCGTCCGTCCCGACCCCACGGCCGACATGCAGGGCAACCGCTCCCACCTCGCCTTCAGCGGCGGTCCTCATGAGTGCCCGGGCCAGGACATCGGCCGCGCCATCGCCGACGTCGGCGTCGACGCGGTGCTGACCCGCCTGCCCGACGCCGAACTCGCCTGCGCGGAGCACGAGCTGAGCTGGCGGGAGTCCATCTCCAACCGGCACCTGGTGGAACTGCCGGTGACGTTCGAGCCCAAGCCCCAGCAGGACGTCCTGGCGCGCCCCGTGCACCAGGTACCGGCGCAGCGTCACAGCGACTGGCAGATCAGCACGCCACAGCAGCAGACGACGGCTCCGGAGCCCGCCGCGCCGACGCCGGCACCGGCGCCGACGCCCGAACCGGCCGCCCGGCCGGGGGTGTTCCGACGCCTGCTGCGCTGGTGGCGCGGCGACTGAGCCGAGGGTTCCCGGGCTAGGGCTTGTGCGCCCACTCGTCGTACGACGACCAGGCCCGCAGCGTGCGCGGGCTGACGAACCGGTGCTCGCGCGCCGTGATCGGATCAGTGAACTCCAGTGTCCGTGCCAGGAGTTGGAGCGGACGCCGGAAGTCACCGGCCGCCACGGGTTCGGTCACCACCGGGTAGAGGGGGTCGCCGAGTACCGGTACCCCCAAAGCGCTCATGTGCACCCTCAGCTGGTGCGTCTGCCCGGTACGCGGTGTCAACCGGTACCGGGCACGGGCGTCCTGGTGCTCCAGCAACTCGACCCGGCTGACGGCGTTGGGCTCGCCCTCGACCTCGCGGGCCGCCAGGACGCCGCGCTCCTTGACGATCCGGCTGCGCACGGTGCGCGGCAGGGCCAGTTGGGGCTCGTACGAGGCCACCGCCTCGTACTCCTTCGCCACCCGTCTGTCCCGGAACAGCGACTGGTATGCGCCGCGCTCCTCGGGCCGCACGGTGAACAGCACCAGCCCGGCCGTCAGCCGGTCCAGCCGGTGCGCGGCGCCCAGCGTCGGGAGGTCCAGCTGCCGCCGCAGCCGGGCCAGGGCCGTCTCGGCGACATGGCTGCCGCGCGGTGTGGTGGCCAGAAAATGCGGCTTGTCGGCCACTACCACGTGTTCGTCCCGGTAGAGGACGTCGATCGCGAACGGGACCCGCTCCTCGTCGGGCAGCTCGCGGTGGAACCATACGAACATCCCCGGCATGTACGCCATGTCGCGCGGTACGGGACACCCGGCGGCGTCCACGATCCGGCCCGCGTCCAGCATGCCGTCGATCACCCCGGCCCCGGCGGCGAGCCGCGTCACGAGATGGTCCCGCACGGTCGCCCACGCGTCCCCGGGCGGCAACCGCACCCGCACCGGATCGACCCCGTCGCGCTGCGGCAGGGGAGGAGGCGGGGGCGGGGTACGGCGTCTCATCACGACAAGACTATGCCGGGGTGCCGGCCGGTGTGCGCGCCGCCGATCCGGGGCCGTACGTGCTGGTCAGGTGCTCATCGCGGGTTCGCCCTCCGGCGTCTTGAGCGATCCCGGCTCAGGGGATCACTTCTGCTCCGTTCCGGCCGGAAAACAGCGCGGTTCCGCTCCGTACGGCCGATGCGCACGCCAGGGCGAGCTGCTGCAGCCCTGTCACGTCGACGTGTGCGTCCCAGCGGCCGTGCAGCCAGCCGCGCACGATGGTCGAGCTTTGGGCGTAGAGCCTGTCGAGTTCCGGCCCGACGTCGACCGGAGCGGCCTGCTCCGTGCAGGTGCACTCGGCCCGGGAGAAGTAGTCGGCCAGCCGGGGCGCGTACACCCAGTCCACGCTCGGACGAAGCCTCTTGCGTACGACCGTCTCGGTGCCGTCGTGCACACGTTCCCGGCCTCCTCGCGCATACAGGCAAGTGCCCACCACGAAACCTGCGACAACACGTTGCCACTGCTCTCCCGCAACCGCGCAGGTATGGCTCAGGCAGACTTCCAGGATGTCCCAGAGCTGTTCCCTGTCGGGCAGCCGTAGGCCCAGATTGTTGCGGTTGCCGTTCTCGGCATCACGCCCCTGGTCAATCAGGTCATGAGCGAGCACGGCAACCATCGTGGCCTCGTCGACGATGTCCCGAAAACGTTCCGAGAGGTCATCCTGGACGGTGTAGATATGCACCCCTATGTCGGCGCCCCTGATCCGGATGTACTCCTCGGTGCTGAAGAGAGCGGGCAGTTGGAGGATTCCGGTCAGGTTGTCGACGAGCTGTACCGCCCCGCACTCCGCTTGCGCGGCGACCACCAGCTCGCCCTCGTCCCCGTGCAGCCGCACGCATTCCCGGGACGCTGCCACCGCGTCCCGGGCGAGCCGCCCGATCTCCCGCACGTGTGGCGTGGTTCCCGCGTAGTACTCGCTGATTCCTGCCAGAACACCCCAGAAGAATGTCGTCCTGGCTTCGAGAGCGGTGCTCGACTCGGGCGCGGTGCACAGAGCGGTGAACAGCCCCGACATCTCCATCGCGAACGAGTAATGAGCCGTACGGTCCACGGCCCGTTGGCACCACTGCTGGGCCCGGCCGACGGAGAACTCCCCCCGTATCCCCATCAGCGGCGGACTCGACGAGCTGCGCGTCAGCCGGTCGCACGCGACGGCCAACAGCCCGCCTGTGTCCCTGCCGAGCAGTGTCTGCCAGTTCACCGGGCCCGGCTCACGGCGCAGTAAGGCGCGCACGGCCTCGAGATCGGGGGACCGAACCGCATCCAGGTGCGAGCTCGGCGACCGCAACACGGATCGACTGGCATTGGCGGTCTCTGCCTCGATCGCATGGCAAAGCATTCGGGACAATGCCATCGCATCAGGGTCAGAAAGGAGAGAGTCGACCGAATTGCGCCACTTGGTGGTTTCGTGGTTCGGTGCGGCCTGCCCAGGAGTTCCGGGGCTTTTGGGGCTCGTCAAACTCGCCAGATCACCCATCTGAAGCTCCCTTTGCTCGGAGCCTGCCTTGGCGAGAGCGCATGCCAGAGATGGGCAGAGGCTTCATCAAGCTCATCGTGCTGATCTCCCGTCGCGTATTCAAGACCTGGCATGAACAGCCTTTTTCAGGTCTTTCGGCTTGGGTAGAACACGGAATCGGAGGCCTCGGGGGAGTGCGCGCCGCCGGCGGGCGCATGCCAGGGCCGGGGTGAGGCACGCCCACTGAGGTGTGCGTGCCCGATCAGGGGGACGGCCCCAGGCAGCTGGCCAGGAGCAGAGCCTTCACGATGCCCTCCGGGTGCGGAGTCGACCAGGTCCATGAACTACGCGCTGTGCTCCATACGCTGCGACCGCAGCGTGGCTGAGTCGTGCACGAACTGGGCCTCGTCAACCGCGCACCGGGCGGAGTCGTCGGCCATGGTCTTCACGGCGACCATCGGGTGGCGCAGAGAATCGGTGGCCACCACCGCCACGACCGCGTCATCGGGGGCGAGGTCGTGGATCGCCTCTACCTTCTAGTGCCGCTGTGGGTTTCGTCAACTGTTCGAGGCGGGCTGGAGCTGGTGCGAGGCACCGTGGCGGACCATCGCGAAGAGCCCTTCGGGCAGAAAGCCCGTCGGGCAGAGGCTTGTCCCACGTTCTGTTGCGCGGAGCGCGTTCCTGAGTCACACCGGCGGGCATCGCGGACATCAGCACACCACCCCCCAGGGGCCCCGGGTGCGACACCGCTCATGTCCACAATTTGCCCTGACGGCCCACCACTTCGCACCATGCGATGATTTCCAGCCGTCGGAAAGGGAGTGCGGCCCGGCGCGCGGAGTGGACGTCATGGCCGCTGGATGCGCGTCCGCACCCTCCACGCTGCCGGTGCGCCGCTGGCACCAGGCCCGATTCCGGCAGCAGTGGCGGCGGTTCGTTACCGAGACAGGATGTTCGACCCGAGCGCCCACGACGCGGCGCACTCCGGGGGACCACGGCGGCGGCCCGCGGGCAGGGTGTCGCCGCACGTGCGACGACCGCCCTGGCCCGCTGCGAAGGCCGGGTTCCTCCCGGAGGGCGTCTCCTCAGGCAGTTGCGGTGGTCGTACGCCTGACGTACAGGCGCCACGCCGCGCCCAGGGCGAGCGTCGCCCCCAGGAACAACACCGTGAACCACTGGAAGTACCAGTGCCCGCCCGTCGGGTCGTACACCGCGGCCCGCGGCCAGGCCAGGTTGACGGTCATGAACAGGCCGTACAGGAGGGCCAGGGCGTTGATCGGGATGCCCCAGCGGCCGAGGGAGAAGAGCTTGGCGCCCGTCTCGTCCGTGCCGTCGGTGGTGAACTCGCCGCGCAGGCGGCGGATCAGCAGCGGGCCGGTGACCATCGCGTAGGCCAGGTACAGCATCACGATGCAGGTCGTGCCGATGGCCAGGAACGCGTCCGGCGAGGCGAAGTTGAGCAGGAGGAGGGCCGCCGCCAGGAGGCCGACCACGAGGGCCGGGGCGCTCGGCATGCCCGTGCGCGGGTTGACGCGCGCGAGGCGGCCGGAGAAGGGGAGCTGGCCGTCGCGGGCCATGGAGAACAGCATCCGGCAGGCCGCCGTCTGGATCGCCAGGGTCGCCACGGCGATCGCCACCACCACGTCGGCCAGCAGGGCCCGGCCCACGCCGTCGCCCAGGCTGCTGGTGAGGACGTAGCTGAGCCCCTCGACGCCCAGGCGCCCGTCGGTGAGGCTGGGCGCGGCGAGCAGTCCGCCGAGGACGATCAGGGTGGCGAGCAGACCGGCCGCGCCGAGCGCGACGAGGATGGTGCGGGGCGCGGTGCGCCGCGGGTGGTGTGTCTCCTCGCTCATCTCGCCCGCGCTGTCGAAGCCGATCATCACGTACGCCGCCGCCATCGAGCCCACCAGCAGCGCGCCGAGCAGACCCGGCTGGGCGGCGCCCTCCGTGTGGAAGGTGATGCCGGGGGTGCGCTCGGAGTGGGTCAGCAGCAGGACGATGATCAGGCCCGCGCCGATGATCTCCGCGGTGACGCCGATGCGGTTGATCACGGACATCACGCGGTTGTCCATGATGTTCACCAGCGTGGTCAGGGCCAGCAGGATCACACCGAGGACGGCCGCGTTGGCCGCGCCGTCGGCGGAGGTGGGCGCGGAGTCGGTGCCGATCAGCTGGAAGCCGGACCAGATCGCGGGCAGCACGATCTGCAGGGCCAGCGCCGCCGCCGCGACCACCACGATCTGCCCGATGACCATGATCCAGCCGGCGAACCAGCCGAAGGTGAGGTTCGAAAGACGCGAGGACCACTGGTAGATCGCGCCCGAGATCGGATAGCGCGCGGCCAGCTCGGCGAAGCAGGCGGCCACCAGCAGTTGCCCGATCAGCACCGCCGGCCAGGTCCAGAAGAAGACGGGGCCGCCGAACGCGTACCCGAAGGCGAAGAACTGGAAGACGGTGGTCAGGACGGAGATGAAGGAGAACCCGGCCGCGAACGACGCGTACCGGCCCAGGCTGCGGTGCAGTTCCTGGCGGTAGCCGAACTCCGTGAGGGAGCGGTCGTCCGGGGAGTGCGGTGGGTCGGGGCGTACGTCGGAGGGGGTGGTTGTCGTCACGGCGGCACCTGCCTTCGGCGCAGGAGAGGGCGAGTGGGAAAAAGAATTCCTGTCGAGCGACAGAAATTAGGGACGGGCTGTTTCTGCCGCGTGACGCAGCCGTGTCCGGGGCGGGCCGAAGTGCTCACGCCCTCACTTCGAGCACTCCAACGCGATACATCGTGTCTCTTGACCGGTCCGCAAGGACACCAGCACGAAGATCAACTACGGCTCGCTCTACACCGTCGTCCAGAACCTGGAGAAGCACGGCTTCGCCGAGGTCACCGACGTGGAGCGGCAGGGCAACCGTCCCGAGCGCACCGTCTACGGGCTCACCGAGGCCGGGCGCGAGGAGATGACCGAGTGGATGTCCGACCTGGTGGCCGTTCCTGGTGGAGACCGAGTACCAACTGCACATCCTTGGAGACCTGACCGGGGCATGAACAGACCCCGGCCAGGCTGTTGCAGCAGCCCCACCGGGGTCTCGAACCTCGAACCGACTCCGCGGCATCAACACCTTCTTGCTGCTGCCGCTGACCTTCCTGTCCAGCGCCTTCATGGCGCCCGCGCAGATGCCTGGATACGGAACATCGCCGACTTCGACCCGCTCGACTGGGCGATGGTGGCGGGCCGTTCGGCGATGTCGGCGGACCCCGACTGGGGTGACGTGCTCGGTCGGGGAGGGGCTCTGCTCGCGCTGGCGGTGGCGGCGGTATGGCTGTCGATCCGTACCTTCCGCTCCTACCAGCGGTCCGTGTAGTTCCCCGTGGGTCAGGAGGGCGCCGAGACGCCCTCCTGCTCCGCCTCGATACGTGCGTTCCACTCCCGCTTGGCGGCCTGCCAGCCGTCCTCGTTGTGGCCGAGCCGCCAGTAACCGGAGATCGAGAGGTCCTCGCGGGGGATCTCGCGCTCGACCCGCAGCAGCCGGCGCAGCTCCTTCACGAAGGCCGCCTCACCGTGCACGAACGCGTGCACGCGGCCCTCGGGGAACTCCAGCGCCCGGACCGCCTCGACCAGGGCCTCGCCGATGGGCCGGCTCCCGCGATGCAGCCAGATGACCTCCACGTCGGAGTCGATCTTCTGCTCCTCCTCGGGGCCCGCGACCTCGACGAAGGCGTACGCCGTGGCGCCCTCGGGCAGCGCCTCCAGGGAACGGGCGATGGCCGGCAGCGCGCTCTCGTCCCCGACGAGCAGATGCCAGTCGGCGTCGGCGTCGGGCGCGTAGGCGCCGCCGGGACCCATGAAGGGCACCGTCTCGCCCGGCCGCACCCGCAGCGCCCAGGGGCCGGCCAGGCCCTCGTCGCCGTGGATCACGAAGTCCAGGGTCAGCTCGCGGTGTTCGGGATCCCAGGCGCGCACGGTGTACGTCCGCGTCACCGGCCACTGCTCGCGCGGGAACTCCTCGCGGATGCGCTGCATGTCGAACGGCTCCGGGTAGGTCGCGCCCCCGGCCGGGAAAAGCAGCTTCACATAGTGGTCGGTGCAGGTGTCCGCCGAGAATTCGGCCAGCCCCTCGCCGCCGAGGACCACACGCTGCATGTGCGGGGTCAGCCGCTCGGTACGGATGACCTGCGCGGTGCGGGCCGTACGCGGCTTGCGGCCCGGTTGTTCTGCCATGGCGGCCTCCCTGGGTCCCTCTGGTTAGGCTTACCTAAGTTAGCATCTCCCCCCGGTGAATGCCCCCTCATGCGAGAGGTCTCGCGATCTCTTGTGCAGAAGTTTGCTCTTCTTGGCTCGGGAATTCCGTCCCGCGGGCGAGATCATTGATTACGCCACGAGGGTGGCGAGCAATCGCCGCAATGATCCACCCAAGCCCCAACGGGCCGCCAGCGCGTCCAGCGTCACGGAATCGCGGGGCACGCGCGGCAGTGTCGTGTCCACGTCCGGCAGCGGGACGTCGTCCGCGACCCGGACGACCTTCGGCGCCACCGCCAGATACGGCCGCGACTCGTCAAGTCGTTTGCGCTGCGACGGCGTGAGCTTCGCCCTCGGGTCCTCGACCGCGGCCATGATCCCGGCCAGGTCGCCGAACTCGGCGAGCAGTTTCGCCGCCGTCTTCTCGCCGATCCCGGGCACGCCGGGCAGGCCGTCGCTCGGGTCGCCGCGCAGCAGCGCCAGATCCGCGTACCCCCGGCCGTCGACCCCGTACTTCTCGCGCAGCCACGCCTCATCGGTCAACTGCAACGTGCCCACCCCCTTGAGCGGGTAGAGCACGCGCACCCCGCGCCCGTCGTCCACCAGTTGGTAGAGATCGCGGTCGCCGGTGACGATGTCGACCGGGCCCTTGGCACGCGCGGTGAACGTGCCGATCACGTCGTCGGCCTCGTATCCGGCCACGCCCACGCGTGCGATGCCGAGCGCGTCCAGGACGGCCTCGATGATCGGCACCTGCGGCGAGAGGGTGTCCGGCACCTCCTCCTCGTCCGGGCCCACTTCGTGTTCCTCGGCGACGCGGTGCGCCTTGTAGGAGGGAATCAGGTCGACCCGCCACTGGGGCCGCCAGTCGGCGTCCATGCAGGCCACCAGGTGATCGGGGTGATGGTCCCGGACGAGGCGGTCGATGAATTCCAGCAGCCCGCGCACGGCGTTCACCGATGTGCCGTCGGGGGCCTTCACGGAGTCCGGGACGCCGAAGTAGGCGCGAAAGTACAGCGAGGCGGTGTCGAGCAGCATCAGTTGTCCGGTCACGTCACGCATCATGCCGTACGTGACGGACAGGAACCGCCGGTGTTGACTCCGCCGCCGCAGGTATCGGCTGAGGTAAACGTCATGTGAAGTGAGGCACGCTCGCGTTTGGCTTGAACTCGCCCGGGCAGGCGCCGCCACGGAGCGATGTCGGTTGCGCATTCAACGGTTTGCGCCCCTTCGTCTCCTTTTGGCAGTCGAGACGAGAGGTACGCGTGTCATCCAGGCTTGAGGCAGAACATCTGCACAAGGTGTTCGGAAGACGACCGGGTGAGGCAGTCGAACGGCTCCGGAAAGGAGCCGACCGCGAGGAACTTCGCGCCGACGGCACCACCGCCGCCGTGATCGACGCCTCCTTCACAGTGGAACCGGGCGAGACCTTCGTCGTCATGGGTCTGTCCGGATCCGGCAAGTCCACGCTCCTGCGCATGCTCAACGGCCTGCTCGAGCCGACCGCGGGCCACGTCCGTTTCGACGGCCAGGACCTGACCGCGCTCAGCGACCGCGAACTGCGCGAGGTCCGTGCCAGGAAGATCAGCATGGTCTTCCAGCACTTCGCGCTCTTCCCGCACCGCAGCGTCCGCGACAACGCCGCCTACGGACTGGAAGTGCAGGGCGTGCCCCGCGCCGAGCGCGAACGCCGCGCCGACGAGGCGCTCGCCCTGTGTGGCCTGGCCGGGTGGGAGAAGTACTGGCCCGACGAGCTGTCCGGCGGCATGAAGCAGCGCGTGGGGCTTGCCCGCGCCCTGGCCACGGACGCCGATCTGCTGCTGATGGACGAGTCCTTCAGCGCGCTCGACCCGCTGATCCGCCGCGACATGCAGGACCAGCTGATCGACCTGCAGAAAGAGCTGAAGAAGACGATCGTCTTCATCACCCACGACCTCAACGAGGCCATGCGCCTGGGCGACCGCATCGCCGTCATGCGCGACGGCCGTATCGTCCAGATCGGCACCGCGGAGGACATCCTCGTCCGCCCGGCGAACGACTACGTCGCCTCCTTCATCCAGGACGTCGACCGCTCCCGCGTCCTGACCGCGTCCGCGGTCATGGACACCCAGCTGCGTGGCGACGAGGCCGACTGCGGCTGCGAGACCGCGAGGCCCGAGACGCCGTTCAACGAACTGTGTGCGATCAGCGCCCGCGTGTCGCACGCGGTGGCCGTTCTCGACGCGAAGCGGGGGCTCGTGGGCGTCGTACCGAGACAGCGCCTCGTCGGGTTCCTGGGGGACGAGCAGGGCGACCCCGTGCCGTGCGACTCCCCGCAGGACAAGGGCGGGGCGAAGGCGGTGGCCCGTGCCTAGGATTCCGCTCGGCGACTGGGTCAACGACGCGGTCAACTGGCTGCTCGGCCACATGTCCTGGCTCTTCAACTTCCTCAAGGACGTCTTCACCGGCACCTACGACGGCATCCTCGCCGTCCTCCAGGCCCCCGAGCCGCTGCTGCTGGCGGGTATCTTCGCCGTGATCGCCTTCTGGCTGCGCGGCACGACGGCCGGTGTGCTCGCCTTCGTGGGATTCGCCTTCATCGACTCCCTCGAACTGTGGGACCACGCGATGATGACCTTGTCGCTCGTTCTCGTGGCGACGCTCATCGCGCTGGTGATCTCCGTTCCGGTGGGCATCTGGGCGGCGCGCTCCGACCGGGTCAGCGGACTCGTCCGCCCGGTGCTGGACTTCATGCAGACGCTGCCCGCGATGATCTACCTCATCCCGGCGATCCTGTTCTTCGGTACCGGTGCCCCCGCCGGCATCGTGGCCACCTTGATCTTCGCGCTGGCCCCCGGCGTCCGCATGACCGAGCTGGGCATCCGCCAGGTCGACGAGGAACTGGTCGAGGCCGCGGACGCGTTCGGCACCACTCCCGGCAAGACGCTGTTGCGCATCCAGCTGCCGCTGGCGCTGCCCACCGTGATGGCGGGTGTCAACCAGGTCATCATGCTGGGCCTGTCCATGGCGGCCATCGCGGGCATGGTCGGCACCGAGGGCCTGGGCGCCGACGTCAACCAGGCGATCGGCCAGGTCAACATCGGTCTCGGCTCCGAGTCCGGCGTCGCCATCGTGATCCTCGCGATCTACCTCGACCGCATGACCAGCGCCTTGGGCACCTACGTCTCCCCGCTGGGCCGCCGCGCCGCCGCCAAGGCGCGTGCCACCGAGGGCCTGAAGATCTGGTCGTACCGGCCCCGCCCGCAGATCGCCGTGATCGGTGTCGTGGTCCTCGCCCTCGTGGCGGGCGGCATGGGCATCTTCGGCGGCAACTCGGGCGGTACCACCACGGCCGCCGTCGCCAGTGGCAAGGACATCGGCCAGGGCAAGAAGATCAGCATCGGCTACATCCCGTGGGACGAGGGCGTCGCCTCCACCTTCCTGTGGAAGGAGATCCTGGAGGAGCGTGGCTACCAGGTCGACGCAAAGCAGTTCGACGCGGGTCCGCTCTACACCTCTCTCGCCCAGGGCGACGTCGACTTCCAGACGGACGCCTGGCTGCCGACCACGCACGAGCAGTACTGGAAGAAGTACGGCAAGCAGCTCGACGACCTCGGTGCCTGGTACGGGCAGACCTCCCTGGAGCTGAGCGTGCCCTCCTACATGAAGGGCATCGACTCCCTGGAGGACCTCAAGGGCAAGGCCTCCGAGTTCGGCGGCAAGATCACCGGCATCGAGTCCAGCGCCGGCGAGATGAGCCTGCTCAAGAGCAAGGTCCTCAAGGAGTACGGGCTCGACAAGGAGTACAAGGTCGTCGCCAGCTCCACGCCCGCGATGCTGGCCGAGCTGAAGCGCGCGTACGCCAAGCAGGAGCCCATCGTCGTCACGCTGTGGTCGCCGCACTGGGCGTACAACGACTACAAGCTGACGAAGCTGAAGGACCCGAAGGGCGCCTGGGGCAAGGGCGACGGGGTGCACACGATCTCCCGCAAGGGCTTCGCGCAGGACGACCCGGTCGTCGGCGAGTGGCTCAAGAACTTCAAGATGACCGAGACGCAGCTCACCAGCCTCGAGGCGGAGATCAACAAGGCGGGCAAGGGCAAGCAGCAGGACGGCGTGCGCGCCTGGCTGAAGCAGAACGCCGGCGTCGTCGACAAGCTGGCTCCGGTCAAGAGCTCCTCGTCCGGCACGCCGGCCGAGGCGAAGCGCCCGGTGAACGTCGCCTGGTTCCCCTGGGACGAGGACATCGCCGTCACGTACCTGTGGAAGAACGTCCTGGCGCGGCGCGGCTACACACTCAACCTCAAGCAGATGGACGTGGGCCCCGTCTACGCGGGTCTGGGCTCCGGCGACCTCGACGTCAACTTCGACGCGTGGCTGCCGTATGCCCAGTCGAACTACTGGAACAAGTACAAGAACGACCTGGCAGACCTCGGCACCTGGTACCAGCCGACCTCGCTGGAGATCGCCGTGCCCTCGTACGTCAAGGGCGTCAAGTCCCTGGAGGACCTCAAGGGCAAGGCCGGCACCTTCGACGGGAAGATCATCGGTATCGAGCCGGGCACCGGCGAGATGAACCTGCTCAAGACGAAGGTGCTGCCGGGCTACGGCCTGGACAAGGAGTACAAGGTCGTCGACGGCTCCACGCCCGCGATGCTGGCCGAGCTGAAGCGCGCGTACGCCCAGAAGGAGCCGATCGCCGTCGTCCTGTGGTCACCGCACTGGGCCTACAGCGAGTACAAGCTCACCAAGCTGGCAGACCAGAAGAAGCTGTTCGGTGAGGGCAACACGATCCGCACCATCTCCAACAAGAGTTTCCCCGGGAAATACCCGCAGCTCACGAAGTGGATCAAGAACTTCAAGATGACCGAGGCCGAACTCGGCAGCTTGGAGAGCGAGATCAGGAAGGCCGGCCAGGGCCACGAACCCGAAGCCGTCGAAACCTGGCTCGAGCAGCACCCGGGATACGCGGAGAAGATGACGCCGTAAGAGCGTTCCGGCTCCCGGGCTCGTAATGTGGCAGGCGGTCCCTCCTGGCGGGGCCGCCTGTTCCGCGTCCACGGTAAGGATCCGGCCAACCACATAGCGCTACGCCACTACCCGGGCTTCGCCGCATCGTGCAAGCTGACAGGCGCGGGACACGGCCGGGAACACCCCGAGCCGCTCGAGCATTGAACTGAACGCCACCCTTTTCGTGCTGATCGAAGCTCGGCGTTGGCGCGAACTGTGAGGTCCGGGGGTACCCAGTGTGTCGCCGATGTGACGGGTGCATGAAACGGTTTGCCGAACGTGCGTAGGGTGCAGACAACTCATCAAAGGGCGGTGCGGACCGACGAGCGAAGGAGGGAGCCGGAGCGATGGGCGACCACAAAGAACAGCCCCTTCGGGTGGGCGCGGCCGTACGGCGCCGGCGCCGATCGCTGGAGCTCACTCTCGCCGTCGTGGCCGAGCGCAGTGGCCTGTCGGTCCCGTTCCTGAGCCAGATCGAGAACGAGCGGGCCCGCCCCAGCAGAAGTTCCCTGGAAAAGGTGGCCGACGCCCTGCGCACCACCGCCGTCGAACTCCTCGCCGCCGCCGACCCGGCGTGCAGCGTCGACGTCGTACGCGCGGACGGCGCCGAGCCGACGCCCGCCCCCCAGGCGCGTTCCCTGGTGCGCGGTCACCATCAGATGCACGCCTCGGAGTTCACCGGCGACCACGACGCGGGCCGTGAATTCCAGTACCGCAACGACCAGTTGATGTACGTGGCCGACGGCGCCGTGGAGATCGAGGCGGAGGGCCGCGCCTACCGTCTTGGCCGCGGCGACACCCTGTACCTGACCGGCGGGGTCCGCCACCGCTGGCGGGCCACGGTGGCGGACACCCGTGTGGTCGTCGTCGCGGTGGCCGAGCACATCGAGGCGGTCCGGGACCGCCCGCGCCGGTGAGAGGAACATGCTGGTGAGGGTCGTCTCGCTCGTCCCGTCCCTCACGGAGGCCGTCGCGGCGACGGTCCCCGCCGCGCTGGCCGGCGTCACCGACTGGTGCACGCATCCGGCGGACCTGGACGTCACGCGTATCGGCGGCACCAAGAACCCGAAGGTCGACCGGATCCTCGCGCTCGCCCCCGACCTGGTGATCGCCAACGAGGAGGAGAACCGCGTCCCCGACCTGGAGGCCCTGCGCGCGGCGGGCGTCGAGGTGCTGGTGACCGAGGTGCGCGACGTACCGCAGGCCTTCCGCGAACTCGCCCGGGTGCTGGAGGCCTGTGGGGCAGGCGCACGCCCGCGCTGGCTGGACGAGGCGGAGCAGGCCTGGTCGGCGCTGCCCCTGCCGGAGCACCGCACGACAGCGGTCGTACCGATCTGGCGCCGCCCGTGGATGGTGCTGGGCCGGGACACGTTCGCGGGCGACGTACTGACCCGCCTGGGCGTCGACCACCTGTACGCGACGCACGCCGAGCGCTATCCCCGCGTCCCCGTCGAGGACCTCCGGGCGGCAGCGCCGGACGTGGTGGTCCTCCCGGACGAGCCCTACCTCTTCACCCCCGACGACGGCCCGGAGGCCTTCCCGGGCCTGCCGTGCGCGCTGGTCAGCGGACGGCTCCTGACGTGGTACGGACCCTCGCTGGCCGAGGCGCCACGGGTGCTGGGCGAGGCGCTGCGAGCAGCTCGCCGCTGACCAGGCCGCGCGCGGTGTGCACGGCGGCGGTCGCCCAGGCGGCGAGCAGGACGAGGCAGAGCGCGACCGCGAGCCCGTCGTAGACGAGCAGTCCGGTGTGCCGGGCCAGCGCCTCGGCCCCCGTGACGCAGGTGCCCACCGGGAAGGTGAACGCCCACCAGGTCATCGCGAACCCCATGCCCTGCCGCCGGGCACGCAGCACGTGGGCGGTGGCGAAGCCGAACCACAGCAGCGCGAAGCCCATGACGGGGACGCCGTAGAGGACGGCGAGGACGTCGAAGCCCTGGCTGTAGGGAGCCGGTACGACACCGGGTGCCACGTCCGCGAAGTTGCCGACGGCGGTGGTGGACTGGCCGAGCGGCCCGAGGACCAGGAACAGGGTCGGGGTGAGGGCGAGCGGCAGGGGCCCGCCGGTGACGAGCCGACCGAAGATCAGCGGAAGCATGAGCAGGGTCGCGAGCAGACTCAGCCCGAACATCGCGACACAGGCGAGCAGCAGCGTCTCGCGCGCCTGACCGGCCGGCAGATACGGCACGAGGAGCGGCCCGAGCGCGGCGGACACCATGGGCGCGACGACGGGCAGCAGCCACACGGGCGTCGCCTCCGCCGGCGCTGTCCGACGGCGTACGGCCATGAGGTACGGCACGGCGACGGCGGCGGCAAGTCCCACGACCGTCCCGGCGCCGAAGAGCACGGCGTCGAGAGCCACCGCCGCCCGTGTCCCGATCCAGTCCTGGCCGACGGTGATCGCACCGCCGCCGACGGCGAGCAGGGCCATGGCGAGACAGCCGTAGAAGGGGGCCACTGCCGGATCGAGGAGATGCGCGCGGGCCCGGTCGCGATGGTGCCTCCAGTGCAGGGCCCGGGCGCACAGCAGGACGAGCAGCAGGACCAGGGAGAAGGCCCAGACGGCGGCGCAGGCGGTGCGCAGGCCGGGGACGCGCACGGGCAGGGCGATACCTGCGGTGGCGACGATGGCGGTGCCCATGACGGAGGCGTACCAGTTCGGTCCGAGGTGTCGGACGGCGAGGACCATGTGTCCACGGTCTCGCCGCCGAAGGGCCGCGACCAGGGAGTCCGTCTCTATGAGGACATAAGCTGTCTTTATGAGCAGTACGGAGAGACAGGGGCAGGGTCAGGAGCAGGGACATTCCCGGCCGGTGGCGCACCGGGTGCCGGATCTCGGGGCGCTGGAGCTGTTGCTGGCGGTGGCGCGGCTGGGGAGTCTGGGCGGGGCGGCGCGCGAGATGGGGATCACGCAGCCGGCGGCCAGCAGCCGGATCCGCTCGATGGAACGGCAGTTGGGTGTGGCGCTGGTGGACCGTTCACCGCGCGGCTCCCGGCTGACGGACGCCGGTGCCCTGGTGACGGACTGGGCGCGGCGGATCGTGGAGGCGGCGGAGGCCTTCGACGCGGGGGCGCAGGCACTGCGGGACCGCCGGGACTCCCGGCTGCGGGTGGCGGCGAGTATGACCATCGCCGAGTACCTGCTGCCGGGCTGGCTGCTCGCGCTGCGCGCCCAGCGGCCGGACACGGCGGTGTCACTGCTCGCGGGGAACTCGGCGGCGGTGGCGGAGCGGCTGCTGGCGGACGAGGCGGACCTCGGGTTCGTGGAGGGGCTCACCGTGCCGACGGGCCTGGACTCCGTGGTCATCGCCCACGACCACCTGATAGTGGTGACGGCACCCAAGCATCCCTGGGCGCGCCGGCGCCGCCCACTGGAGGCGTCGGAGCTGGCGGCGACGCCCTTGATCCTGCGGGAGAAGGGTTCGGGCACGCGGCAGGTGCTGGACACCGCGCTGGGCGGGCTGGCCCGGCCACTGATCGAGCTGTCGTCCACTACGGCGGTGAAGGCGGCGGTGGTGAGCGGGGCGGGGCCGGCGGTACTCAGCGAACTGGCCGTGGGGGAGGAGTTGGCGATGCGCCGCCTGGTGAGTGTGCCGGTAGCGGGGGTTGCGCTGGCCCGGGACCTGCGAGCGGTGTGGCCCACGGGGCACCGGCCGGTGGGGCCGGCGAGGGAGCTGTTGTCGTTGACGCGGGGGTAGGACGCGGGGTAGGTGGGGTGGCGGTACTGGGGGCTCCGCCCCCAGACCCCCGGCCTATGCCCACCCACCACCCGACTCGCAATCCCAGCCCGTCCGGCGTTTGAGGACGAGGCCGTTCAGGCCGATCGGGGTCCAGGGGCGGAGCCCCTGGGGATGGGACGGGTAGGGGCGGCGGGGGCGAAAACCCTTCGCGCGTCGCGACCGCGGCCCCGCACGCCTTCGTGAAGGCCGTCAGCGGGGACACCAACCCGCACAGCCCGGACCTCCATCGCGCCGAGGCCCGCAACGCCGCCGCGCTCCCGCCCAGCGTGCCCGCACCCCGCCTCCTCGGCGCCTACGACGACGGCACCTGGGTCGCCCTCACCTTCGAGGACGTGGCCGGGCGCCAGCCTCATGTCCCCTGGCGGGAGGGCGAGTTGCGGCGCGTCCTGGACGCCGTGGGGGAACTCAGCCGCGCCCTCACACTCTCCCCGCTCGACGCCCCGCCCGCCGCCACGGCCCTCGCGGACACCTTCGACGGCTGGCGGCAACTGCTCGACGGCGACGCGGACACCGGCTTCCCCGGCGGCCTTCCCACCGACCTCCCCGCCCGCCTCGGCCCCTGGACCGCCACCCACCTGCCCCGCCTCGCCGAACTCGCCGCCCCCTGGCCCGAGGCCGTCACCGGCGACACGCTCGCCCACGCCGACCTGCGCGCCGACAACATCCTGCTCACCGGCGACACCGGCGACACCGGCGACACCGGCGACACCGGCGACACCGGCGACACCGGCGACACCGGCGAAAACGGGGACAGCGGCGACCACGACGACCGCGCCGTCTTCGTCGACTGGCCGCACGCCGTACGTGCCGCACCGTGGTTCGACCTGCTGGTCATGCTGCCGTGCGTGCGGGCCCAGGGCGGCCCGGACCCGGAGGAGCTCTTCACCGCGCACCCCCTCGGCCGGGCCGCCGACCCGGACGCCGTCACGGCCGCCCTCGCGGGCCTCGCCGGGTTCTTCCTGCGGCACTCCCTGCTGCCCACGCCCCCGGGCATCCCCACGCTGCGCGCCTTCCAGCGGGCCCAGGGCGACGTGGCCCTGGCCTGGCTCAGGCAGCGGCTCACCTGGTCGTAGCGGCCTCGATCAGCGCCCGCATCACCCGCAGGTCGTCGCCCATCTCCGGATGCCACTGCACACCCACCACCCAGGGCGGACCGGGAAGCTCCACGGCCTCCACCGTCCCGTCGGCCGCGTACGCCGAGGGGATCAGGCCTGCGCCGAGGCGGTCCACGGCCTGGTGGTGGAAGGTCGGCACCGAGGTCTCCTCCGGGACGACATCGCCGTACAGCGTGCCCGGGACGGGCTTCACCGGGTGCCGGCCGAAGACGCCGGGCACCTCCGCGTGCCCGTCGATGTGCTGGACGAGGGTGCCGCCCAGGGCGACGTTCAGCAGCTGCATGCCCCGGCAGATGCCCAGCAGCGGGATCCGCGCGGCCTGAGCCGCCTCGATCAGGGCGAGCTCCCAGGCGTCCCGGGCACGTGCGGGCGGTCCGGTGCGGGGGTGGGCCTGAGCGCCGTAGCGGACCGGTTCGACGTCCGGGCCGCCCGCGATCACCAGGCCGTCGAGGCGGGCGACGGTCGCGGCGGCGTGCTCCGGGTCGTCCGGCGGGAGCAGCGCGGCCAGACCGCCCGCGCGCTGCACGAGACGCGGGTACCCGGCGGGCAGCAGTGCCGCCTCCAGCTCCCACACACCCCAGCGCGCACCGGCCTCCAGGTACGTACTGACACCGATCAACGGCCTGCCCGACATGTACCTCTCCGACCTCTCCGACCTCTCAAAGGACATCTGCCATACCTTTTCATGGTGGACCTTTTCATGGTGGCAGACCGCGTTGTCACGCCAGGAACCCCCGCAACAGCGCCGCCGTCCCCGCGCAGTGCTCCCGCATCATCTCCCGCGCCCCGTCCGCGTCCCCGTCCAGGACCGCCTCGACCAGCGCGGTGTGCTGGCGCTGCGAGTGCTCCAGGTTGCGGACCAGCAGCGGGATGCAGTCGAGGAGGTCGTTCACCGACGCCCGTACCGCCGCGTACCGCGCGGTCAGCGTCGGCGAGCCGCACAGCTCGGCGAGTGTGAGGTGGAGCATCGTGTCCAGACGGCGGTACTCGGACAGCGGCGCGTCCTGCGTGGCGGCCAGAGCCTCCCGCAGCCGGGCCGACTGCTGAGCCGACAGGCCGTGTGTGGCGCACAGACCCGCTGCGCCCACCTCGAGGACCTCCCGGAAGCGAAGGACATCCTCGATGTCGACCTCGGCGATCCGCCGGCGCAGCTCGTCCTCGCCGCCCGCGTCCGTGCGGGGCAGCACGAACGTTCCGCCGTACCGCCCGCGCCGCGATTCGACCAGGCCCTGGTCCTGGAGCACCTTCAGCACCTCGCGCAGCGTCACCCGGCTGATCCCGAGCCGTTCCGCCAGCTCGCGCTCCGCGGGCAGCCGCTCGCCGCCCGGAACCAGGCCGAGCCGGACGACCTGGAGGATCTGCTCCAGTGCCTCCTCGAAGCCGTTGCCCGCCCGCACCGGCCGCAGCACCGGCGTCAGCCGGTCGTCCGGGCCGCCGTCCGCGTCCACCGACATGTGGCCGTGCCCCCTTCCCAAGCAATGGTTCTGAGCAATACCTTATGGCTTCCGGCTGACCGAAGAAGCCGAAGGAGGCTTTCCCGTGGCAGACCGCACACCCCCGCTGGCAATCGAGGAGCTGCACGCCCTCGTCGCGAGCGGTGAGATCGACACTGTTGTCCTGGCCTTCCCCGATATGCAAGGGCGGCTCCAGGGCAAGCGGTTCGCCGCCCGTTTCTTCCTCGACGAGGTCCTCCACCACGGCACCGAGGGCTGCAACTACCTCCTCGCCGTCGACACCGAGATGAACACCGTCGACGGGTACGCCATGTCCTCCTGGGAACGGGGTTACGGCGACTTCGCCATGCACCCCGACCTGTCCACCCTGCGCCGCGTGCCCTGGAACGCCGGTACGGCGATGCTGATCGCCGACCTCGCCTGGGACGACGGCTCGCCCGTCGTCGCCGCCCCCCGCCAGATCCTGCGCCGCCAGCTGGACCGCCTCGCCGAGCACGGCTTCACCGCGAACGTCGGCACGGAGCTGGAGTTCATCGTCTTCAAGGACACCTACGAGCAGGCGTGGGACGCCCAGTACAGAGGGCTGACGCCGGTCAACCAGTACAACATCGACTACTCGGTGCTCGGGACGGGCCGGATCGAGCCGCTGCTGCGCCGCATCCGCAACGAGATGGCCGCCGCAGGCCTCACCGTCGAGTCCGCCAAGGGCGAGTGCAACCCCGGCCAGCACGAGATCGTCTTCCGCTACGACGATGCCCTGGTCACCTGTGACCAGCACGCCGTCTACAAGACCGGCGCCAAGGAGATCGCCGCCCAGGAGGGCGTCTCGCTCACCTTCATGGCCAAGTACAACGAGCGCGAGGGCAACTCCTGCCACATCCACCTCTCGCTCGCGGACGCGGCCGGCAACAACGCCATGGCCGCGGACAGCGACGACGGCATGTCGGAGGTCATGCGCTACTTCCTCGCCGGACAGCTCGCCGCACTCCGCGACTTCTCCCTGCTCTACGCCCCCAACATCAACTCCTACAAGCGGTTCCAGCCGGGCTCCTTCGCCCCGACCGCCGTCGCCTGGGGCCACGACAACCGGACCTGCTCCCTGCGGGTGGTCGGCCACGGCCGCTCCCTGCGCTTCGAGAACCGGCTGCCCGGCGGCGACGTCAACCCGCACCTCGCGGTGGCGGGACTGGTGGCGGCGGGCCTGTACGGCATCGAGCAGAAGCTTGAGCTGCCGGACGCCTGCCCGGGCAACGCGTACACCGCCGACTACGCCCACGTCCCCAGCACGCTCCGCGAGGCCGCCGAGCTCTGGGAGAACAGCCCGATCGCCAAGGCCGCGTTCGGCGACGAGGTCGTCGCGCACTACCGCAACATGGCGCGCGTCGAACTGGACGCCTTCGACGCCGCGATCACCGACTGGGAGCTGCGCCGCTCCTTCGAACGCCTGTGAGGCCCCTGTTGTCTGCCGAGCACACGCTGGACGTACTGAACCCCGCGACCGAGGAGATCGTCGCCACCGTCCCGGCCGCGACCGCCGCCGACGTGGACGCGGCCGTCGTACGCGCCACGAAGGCGCAGACCGCATGGGCCGCCCTCGCGCCCGGCGACCGGGCCCGGCTGCTGCGCCGGTTCGCCGTCGCCGTGGACGAACACCTCGAAGAACTCGCCCAGTTGGAGGTCCGGGAGGCCGGACACACCGTCGGCAACGCCCGCTGGGAGGCGGGCAACGTCCGCGACCTGCTCGACTACGCGGCCGGGGGAGTGGAGCGGCTGACCGGACGCCAGATCCCGGTCGCCGGCGGCCTCGACATCACGATCCTCGAACCGCTGGGCGTCGTCGGCGTCATCGCACCCTGGAACTTCCCCATGCCGATCGCGGCCTGGGGCACCGCCCCGGCCCTCGCGGCCGGCAACGCGGTGATCCTCAAGCCCGCCGAGACGACCCCGCTGACCGCCCTCCGCCTCGCCGAACTCGCCCTGGAGGCCGGTCTGCCCCAGGGGTTGTTCCAGGTGCTGCCCGGACACGGCTCCGTCGCGGGGAACGCGCTCGTCGAGCACCCCGGCGTGGCGAAGATCGTCTTCACCGGGTCGACGGCCGTGGGCAAACAGGTGGCGGCGAAGGGCTCGGCGCTCCTCAAGCCCGTCACCCTCGAACTCGGCGGCAAGAGCCCCAACATCGTCTTCGCCGACGCCGACCTCGAATCCGCCGCGGCCGCCGCCCCCATGGCCTTCCTCGACAACTCCGGCCAGGACTGCTGCGCCCGCACCCGCATCCTCGTCCAGCGCGGCGCCTACGACCGCTTCCTGGACCTCCTCGCACCCGCGATCGAGTCGGTCCGCGTCGGCGACCCCGCCGACGAGCAGATCCAGATGGGCCCGCTGATCTCCAAGGTCCAGCTGGAACGGGTCCGTTCGTACGTGACGGACGATCTGAACGGCATCCGCGGCAAGGCCCCCGAAGGCCCGGGCTTCTGGTTCCCGCCCACCGTCCTGACCGGTGTCGACCCGCACGCGCGCGTGGCCGTCGAGGAGGTCTTCGGCCCGGTCGCCGTGGTCCTCCCCTTCGAGGACGAGGCGGACGCCGTGGCACTGGCCAACGCCACCGACTACGGCCTGGCCGGCTCCATCTGGACCCGGGACGTCGGCCGCGCCCTGCGGGTGTCCAGCGCCGTCCGGGCCGGCAACCTGTCCGTCAACTCGCACTCCAGCGTCCGCTACTGGACCCCCTTCGGCGGCTTCAAGCAGTCCGGCATCGGCCGCGAGCTGGGCCCGGACGCCCTCACCGCCTTCACCGAAACCAAGAACGTCTTCATCAGTACGGAGGGCCCCGCACAGTGACGTCATCCCCTCAGTCCACCGAAGCCATCATCTGCCGCCGCCTCGTGGGCCGCACCGCCGTCATCACCGGAGCCGGCAGCGGCATCGGCCTCGCCACCGCGCGCCGGCTCGCCTCCGAGGGCGCGCACGTCGTCTGCGGCGACGTCGACGAGGCCCGCGGCAAGGCGGCAGCCGACGAGATCGGCGGGACCTTCGTGAAGGTCGACGTCACCGACCCCGAGCAGGTCGAGGCGCTGTTCAAGACGGCGTACGACACGTACGGCAGCGTCGACATCGCCTTCAACAACGCCGGCATCTCCCCGCCCGACGACGACTCCATCCTGGAGACCGGCCTGGAGGCCTGGAAGCGCGTTCAGGAGGTCAACCTCACCTCCGTCTACCTGTGCTGCAAGGCCGCCATCCCCTACATGCGCCGCCAGGGCAAGGGGTCCATCATCAACACGGCGTCCTTCGTGGCCCGGATGGGCGCGGCGACCTCGCAGATCTCGTACACGGCGTCCAAGGGGGGCGTCCTGGCCATGTCCCGTGAACTGGGCGTGCAGTTCGCGCGGGAGGGCATCCGGGTCAACGCCCTGTGCCCCGGGCCGGTCAACACCCCCTTGCTCCAGGAGCTGTTCGCCAAGGATCCGGAGCGGGCCGCCCGCCGCCTCGTCCACATCCCGCTCGGCCGGTTCGCCGAGGCCGAGGAGATCGCCGCCGCCGTCGCCTTCCTGGCCAGCGACGACTCCTCCTTCGTGAACGCCAGCGACTTCCTGGTCGACGGCGGAATCTCGGGGGCATACGTCACGCCCCTGTAGCCCGCGTCCTACAGTTCCCGAATGAGCATGACGCCCCCGCCCGGCTGGTACCCCGACCCCCACGCTCCCCACCTGGAGCGCTGGTGGGACGGGACCGCGTGGACCGATCACCGGCGCGCGCCCGAGGCCCCCGCACCGCCGCAGCCGGCCGGCGGGGGCTCCGGGCGGGCGAAGGTCATCGCCCTCACGACCGCCGCCGTCGTCCTCGTCGCCGCGATCGTCACGGGAGTTGTCGTACTCGGCAAGGGCGACGACGGCGGCGCCCCGGCGACGGAGGCCCTGCCGACGTCGGCGGTGCCCTCGGTCCCCACCGCCACGCCCACGACCGACACCCCGTCCCCCACGGCCACCACGTCCGAGCCGTCCGCCGACGACCCGGCCGTCGTGGTCGACGAACTCAACGGCATCACCCTGCCGTTGCCCGACGGCTGGGTCAGGCCGAGGAACGTCTCCGAGGACGACGTCGTCATGACCACGGACGGCACCTACGACTGCCCCGCGGGCGTCGGCCTGTGCCGGCACGGCATGGTCTTCTCGCGCACGGTGACCGAGAACGACGAGAAGTCCCCCGAGGCCCTCGCCAAGGCGGACATTCCGGAGGCGGCCGACGCCGCCTACGACCGCGACGCCCTGGACCAGCGCCCCTACGGCGGCATCGAGTCCCACCGGACCGTCAGGTCCGGGCCGGTCGCGGTGGCCGGACGCGCGGGGTATCTCGTGCGCTGGCAGGTGACGACGGCCAAGGGCCCCGGCGGCTACGTCCAGTCGCTGGTCTTCCCCTCCAGCGTCGGCAGCGAGTCGCCGGTCCTCGTGCGGTACTTCTTCGACGCGGGAGCGGACGGGCCGCCGCTCGCCGACATGGACCGGATCACCAAGGGGATCCGGGCCGTCGGCGACACGGACCCGGGCGGCGGCGTGGGCAGCAGCATCGGGCCGCAGGGCTGACCCGGCTGTTCCGGCTGTTCCGGCTGTGCCGGCTGTTCCAAAGGAACGGTTTCGGACGAGCTGTTTCAGAGGAAGGTGTGGCCCTCGCCGCGATACGTCGGGACGGTCGCCGTCACCGCGTCCCCCTCGATCAGGTGCAGCGCGTCGAACCGCTCGCACAGCTCACCGGCCTTGGCGTGCCGGAACCACACCTTGTCGCCGAGGAGAAGGTCGTCGGCGGGCGAGCCGAGCAGCGGCGTCTGGACCTCGCCGGGCCCCTCCTGGGGGTCGTACTTCAGCCCTTCCGGCAGATACGGCACCGGCAGCCGGTCGGGCCCGGCCGCACCGGAGGCGGGATAGCCACCGCCGAGCACCGTCACGACCCCCACCCCCGGCCGCCGTACGACGGGCTGGGCGAACAGGGCCGACGGACGGCCGCTGAAGGACGTGTAGTTGTCGAACAGCCGCGGCACGTACAGCCCCGACCCGGCGCCGATCTCGGTCACCGCGTCCTCCACGGCGGTGTGCTGCACACTGCCCGTGCCGCCGCCGTTGACGAACTCCAGGTCCGGCACGACGGCCCGCACCGCGCGCACCACTTCGGCGCGCCGCTCGGCGAGCTCCCGGCGGGCAGTGGCCTGCATGAGCCGGACGGCCCGTGAGCGCACCGGCCGCCCGGCTATGGCGTCCCCGACACCGGCGATGTGCCCCTCGTACGCCATGATCCCGACGACCTTGAATCCCGGCAGCCGGGCCGCGGCGCGGGCCATGTCGGCGATCTGGCCGGGGGAGTGCAGCGGGGAGCGCCGGGCGCCGACGCGCACGCGCCCCCCGAGCAGCTTGAGCGAGGTGTCCAACTCCAGGCAGACGCGGATGACTTCGCGGCCCCCGTCACGTGCGTCGTCGATGAGCTTGAGCTGCGCGGGGTCGTCGATCATGACGGTCACGGCGGCGGCGAGCTTGGGGTCGGCGGCGAGTTCGGCGTATCCGGTGCGGTCGGCGGAGGGATAGGCGAGCAGGATGTCGTCGAATCCGCTGCGGGCCAGCCACAGGGACTCGGCGAGGGTGAAGGACATGATGCCCGCGAAGCCGTCCTTGGCCAGGACGCGTTCGAGCAGGGCACGGCAGCGTACGGACTTGCTGGCGACACGGATCGGTTTGCCGGCGGCCCGGCGGACGAGGTCGTCCGCGTTGGCGTCGAAGGCGTCGAGGTCCACGATCGCGAGAGGGGCGTCGAGATGGGCGGTGGCCCGGTCGTATCGGGCCCGGTCGGCGGCGCGCGCAGTCATGAACGAAGACTGCCAGACAGGATTACCGCGGGGTAGGGGGACGTTCCGGGCAGATGCCCCGGCCTCCCCGGACTGGTTCCCGTTCGCCCAGGAACAAGCCGTAGAGTGACGCGCACGCACGGAGGACGTGCCGCCCCCGGTCGCACGCCCGCGCCGGGATGCCGGTCCATCCATGCGGGTATGCGTGCCCGGACGGACGTCCGCACCGGGCCCGGGCAACGATGTGGGACGGCCCGCGTACGAGGAGACGGCCCGGGCACGAGGAAACGGGGGGTGCATGAGCACCGAAGCACGCCGCGCCTCCATTCCTCCGCGCCCCACCACACCCCCACGGCCCACCGAACCGCCGAAGGCGGGAGACGGGGAGACCGGTGAGACGGGCGCGGAGCGCTCCGACGAGGCAGGACGAGATCGGTCCTCCGGTGCGGCGGGCCACGGGTGGTTCGGAGGGGCGGGGCGGCAGTCGGGTGGGGCTGACAGCGAGGCGGAGCGGAACGGGGAGGACGGCTCCCCTGAGGCCCTTGAATCCCTTGAATCCCTTGAGTCCTTTGAGCCCTTCGGTTCGCGTGGCTCGTCGGGTCCGGCGGAGGGCGGTTCCTCCGGATCGGGCGGTGGGCGTGGTTCGGCAGCTTCGGCGGCGGGCGATTCCCTGGACTCGGGTGGCGTGGACGCTTCGGCTGAGGGCGATTCCCCGGCCTCGCGTGGCCTGGACGCTACGGCCGGTGGTGGTGGCGCCGGTGCCGTGAAGTCGCCCCGGCGCGACAGCGAGACCGACGGGAGCGGGCCCACGCGCGCGTCCCAGGCCATCCGGCCCCACTTCCCGAACCTGCGGCCCCCGTCCACACGGAACCCCGCCCCCACGACCCCACCCCCGCCCCGGGCCTCGACCCGCCTCCCCGACGTCCCCCCGATGGAGGACCGCGAGATGCGCGGGGAAGACACCGGGACGGGAGTACGGGGTACTGGGCCGCCCCGCCCGAACTCCGGATCCGGCTCCGCAGTGCCGGATTCGGGTTCGGGTTCTGTGCTGCCTCGGCCGGGTGCCGGGTCTGGGGTGGCGGGTTCTGTGCCGTCCCGTCCGAGCTCGGGGTCTGGGGCGCCGGCTTCCGTTCCAGCGCGGCCGGGTGCTGCGCTCTCCGGGTCGGGTTCCGTGTCGTCCCGGCCGGGTGCCGGGTCTGGAGTGCCGGATTCGGGTTCGTCTCGGCCGGGCGGTGTGTCCTCCGGGTCGGGTTCTGTGCTGCCTCGGCCGGGTGCCGGGTCTGGGGTGGCGGGTTCTGTGCCGTCCCGTCCGAGCTCGGGGTCTGGGGCGCCGGATTCCGTTCCAGCTCGGCCGGGTGCTGCGCTCTCCGGGTCGGGTTCCGTGTCGTCCCGCCCGAACTCTGGGTCCGGCGTGCCGGATTCCAGGTCGCCTCGGCCGGGCGCTGTGTCCTCCGGGTCAGGTTCCGTGTCGTCCCGGCCGGGCGCCGGGTCCGGGGTTCCGGATTCCAGGTCGCCCCGCCCGAGCCAGGGGTCCGGAGCGCCGGGCTCCGCGCAGCGCTGGTCGAACGCGGCGCCCTCCGCCCCGGGCTCCGTGCCGGCCCGGCCGAGCCACCGGCCCCCGATACCCCCCAGCCGTACTGGCGCACCCGCCGAGACCGCCTCCGAGACGACCTTCCGGATGCGTCCGGTTCCCGCGGACCCCGTGCTGGAGCCGGACAGTCGCGCAGGCGATCCGCCCGCCGAGTCCTACGGACGCAGCGGTTCGACCGGCACGCCGTCCACGGCGCAGGCCGCGACGGGAATCGCCGACGGGCCACAGGGGCCGGACACCCGCGCGGGTTCCGCGACGTCGCCCCGCCCGCCCGGCACTCGCCCGGACGTACCCGCCCGCCCCGACTTCCCACCGTGGCCCCGGCATGACGCTCCGGCCGCGGGTCGCATCGGCGGCCCGCGGACTTCCTCGGTACCGGCGGCGCCCGGAAGCGCCCCAGGCGCCTCCTCCGCGCCCGCCACTCGCCGCGGCGGCCCGGGTACCTCGCCGGCGTCCTCCACTCGCGGAAGTGCCCCGGGTACCTCGTCCGCCGCCGCCACTCGTGGAAGCGCCCCCGGTACCTCCTCAGCGCCCGCCACCCCCGGAAGCGCCCCAAGCCCCTCCTCCGCGCCCACCGCTCCCGAAAGGCTCCCGCGTACCCCTTCCGCACCCCGCATCCCCACGAGTTCCGCACCCCCCATCCCCACAAGCCGCCCCCGCACCCCCTCCGGCACCGACCTCCCGCACAGCTCCACGGCCGCCCTGGACTCCGCTGCCGTGTCTCCGGACCCGGCCCTCTCCTGGAGTGCGCCCATGTCGCCGGGCGGGGTTCCCGGAGCCGGGCGGCCCATTGTGTCGTTCGGGCGGCCCGAGGGGTACGACGAGCGGGTCCGGCCGCGGCCGCTCGGGATGTGGATCCGGCCCCGGGTCGCCGCCGCGGCCGCCTGTGTCGTGCTCGGGCTGGGGCTCATCGGCGGTGCCGTGACCGGGAGTTGGCTCGTCGGAGAGCCGGGGGAGGCCGGGACGGGGGACACCTTCGCCGCGGCCGGCGGCCTGTGGCACAGCGTTCCGGTGGATCAGCTGTTCCCGCCCACCGTGGCGGGGAAGGGCGCCGGACCCGGCGGCGCCGACCGTACCTGGACGCGCATCGCCGTAGCCCCCGACCGCGGCTGCGCGGACGCCTTCGACCCGCTCCTGCGCAAGGCGCTCGCGCCCGTCGGCTGCCAACGCCTCCTGCGCGCCACCTACACCGACGCCACCCAGAGCTACGTCACCACCGTGGGCCTGCTCTTCACCAAGGCCGACGCCGCCGCGATGACCGCCCTGGGCAAACGGTTCACCGACGAGGGACTGGACCGCCGTACGGACCTCATGCCCCGCCCGTACGCAGCCAAGAACACCGTCGCCGCCGGTTTCGGCACCGCTCAGCGCGCCTCGTGGACCGTCTCCGTCCTCACCGACGCCCCCGTCGTCGTCTACGCCGTCTCCGGCTGGGCCGACGGCCGCACGGTGGACGAGCCGCAGCCCGCCGAGGAAGCCATGCAGTCCGGCGCCACCACCGCCCCGGCCCAGGCCGGCCTCGGCAACGAGGCGCAGGGCCTCGCCGACCGCGTCGAACGCGGACTGCGCAAGACCGTCAGCTCGCCCACGGAGAAGCCCTCATGAGCCTCACGAGCCGGCGGGCCGGCCTCCTGAGCGTCCTCCTCGCCGCCTCGATCGCCCTCGTCCCGCCCACCGTCGCGCACGCCGACGGCATTCGCGCCCAGCAGTGGGCCCTCGACGCCATGCACACCCAGGAGGCCTGGCGTACGACCAAGGGTGCGGGCGTCACCGTCGCCGTCCTCGACACCGGCGTCGAGCCCGACCACCCCGACCTCGACGGCAACGTCCTGCCCGGCAAGGACATGATCGGCTTCGGCGCGAAGGACGGCGACCGCGCCTGGGCCCGCCACGGCACCGCGATGGCCGGGATCATCGCCGGCCACGGACATGGCCCCGGCGACGCCGACGGCGTCATGGGCATCGCCCCCGAGGCCAAGATCCTCCCCGTCCGCGTGATCCTCGAAGACGGCGACCCGGCCCGCGCCAAGGCCCGCAGCACCCGCGGCAACGCCCTCGCCGAAGGCATCCGCTGGGCCGCCGACCACGGCGCCGAGGTCATCAACCTCTCCCTCGGCGACGACTCCGCCTCCGCCCACCCCGAACCCACCGAGGACGAGGCCGTCCAGTACGCCCTGAAGAAGGGCTCCGTCGTCGTCGCCTCGGCCGGCAACGGCGGCGAGAAGGGCGACCACATCTCCTACCCGGCCGCCTACCCGGGCGTGATCGCCGCGACCGCCGTCGACAAGTACGGCACCCGCGCCTCCTTCTCCACCCGCCGCTGGTACGCCACGGTCAGCGCCCCCGGCGTCGACGTCGTCATCGCCGACCCCGACCACAAGTACTACGAGGGCTGGGGGACGAGCGCCGCCTCCGCCTTCGTCTCCGGCGCGGTCGCGCTCATCAAGTCCGCCCACCCTGACCTGACTCCCGCGCAGATCAAGAAGCTCCTGGAGGACACGGCCCGCAACGCCCCGGCCGACGGCCGCGACGACTCGCGCGGCTTCGGCTTCGTCGACCCGGCGGCCGCCCTCGCCCGGGCCGACCGCCTCAAGCCGGAGAGCCTTCAGGTGGCCTCGTACGGCGACAAGTACTTCGGTTCAGGACCGGACACCGCCAAGGAGGAGGACGACACCACCGACTGGGCGGCCCCGCTCGCGGGCGGCTTCGGTGGCCTCCTGCTGATCGGAGCGGTGGTCCTGTGGCGCGGTCGCCGTACCCCTGGCTCCTACGAGGGCCACGACGGACATGCGGGTCACGACAGCTACGACGGCTTCTGATCCGACCCCCGAGGACCCCGCTCCTACCGGGACGAAGATGAAGACGAGGACGGGGACGCGGACGAAGACGCGGACGCCTCCGCCGACGCGCCGTCCCCCGCGAACACCGACACCGCCGCCTTCGCCGCCGCCTCGACCAGCGAAATCCCCTTCGCCTTCGTCGAGTTGCCGTTGGACAGCGCGGCCACCAGATAGTCGTGGCCGTCCACCGTCACGCACCCGATGCTGTTGATGTCCCACAGACCGGTGGCACTGCGCGCCAGCCAGCCGTTCTTCAGTGCCCACTCGGAGCCGTCGGCCGCGGCCGACACCCCCCAGTGCTGGTCGACGGCTATCTGCCCCATCAGCCCCTGGAGATACGACTGCGAGGGCCCGCTCAGCTCCGAATCGTCCCCGAACACCTGCTCAAGCAGGGTGAGTTGATCGGCCGCCGTCGTCTGGGTCAGCCCCCACAGCATGTCGTCGCCGCCCTCGGTTTCCGTGAGCCCGAAGCGCTCGTTCGCGGCGCCGAGGCCGTTCGCCTTCCCGATGATCCGCCACAGGGCCGACGCGGAGGCGTTGTCGCTGTTCTCGATCATCGCGGTGGCGTACGACTTCTCGGCCTGCGTCAGGTGCCGCCCCGCATCCTGCGCCCGGAGCAGCAGCGTGGCCAGGATGTCGACCTTGACGATGCTCGCCGTGTCGAAGCTCCCGTCGCCGTACCCGGCGCTCTCGCCGGAGTCCACGTCCAGCACCGCCACCGACACATCCGCACGGTCCCCGGCACTCACGGAACTCGCAGAGCCCACGGACTTCATGGCCTTGGCCAGCAGCGCGCCGTAGTCCACCGTCGGCTCCGCCGCAGATTCCACTGCCTCCTCGCTCACCGAAGCCGAAGCCGAAGCCGATGACGAGGCCGAGGCCGACGGTGACGGTGACGAGGCCGACGGTGACGGTGACGAGGCCGACGGCGTCGCCGCCGACGACACCGCTTGCGCATCGGAGTGCGCCCGCGCCTTCACGTACACGGTCCCCGCGGCCGTACCGCCGACGACGGCGACGGACGCGAGCGCGGTGTACAGCAAGGGCCGGCGGGCGAGGTGAGCGCGGCGGCCCCGGCGAGCTCTGGAAGACTCCATCTCGCGATGCTCGGGGCCGCAACTGTGTGCACCGTTAGACGGAGGTTAGATGTGTGTCAGGGATATCTGAGAAAGCCGTGAAGGTTGTCACGGGCAGGTTTCCGGCCCCGCACAAGCCCAGCAGTAACCCCCCTATAAGGTCGGTGACCGTGACGAACAAGAACATTCCCGACTCCGGCTACTCCGACGACGACGGCTCGGCCGATCTCCGGCTGAGCGCGGCGCTCGCCGCCTGGGCCGAGGACCGCACCGCCGAGGGACCCGTTCTGGAGGCCCTCGAGGGCGCCCGGCTGCTCGTCCCCGTGGTGGCCGTGCTCGGCGAGGTCGAGGAGGACGAGAACGGACTGCGCCGCGAGAAGACCAGTGACATGGCGGTGCCGACGCTGAAGGCGGGCAACCGCACCGCCCTGCCCGCCTTCACCTCCACCGACTCCCTCGCCCGCTGGGACCCGGCGGCCCGCCCCGTCGCCGTACCCCTGCACCAGGCTCTCCAGGCCGCGGCGCACGAGAAGGCGGACACCATCGTGCTGGACCTGGCCGGGCCGGTGCCCTACGAGCTGACCGGGTCCGCGCTGCGCGCGCTCGCCGAGGGACGGACGACGGCCGACCCGCTCGCCGACCCGGCCGTGCGCGAGGCGGTACGGACCGCGGTGGCCGCCGAGCCCGCGGTGCTCCGCGCCCACCTCGGGCCCGGACCGGCCGACGGCACCCTCGCCCTGGTCCTGGACCCGGCCACGGCTCCCGCGCCGGCCGCCCGCGCGGTGGCGGAGCGCCTCGCCGGCGACGAGACACTGAGGGCCCGCCTGGTGCGCGGCCTCGACCTGGCACTGCTGCCGGCCGGGGCGACGCCGCCGGGCGAGCCCTTGTACGTACGCTGACGGACCAGCCGTAGCCGGATCCGCCGCAGTGGGACCTGCCGTAGTAGGACCGGCCGTAGCCGGACTAGCCGTAGATCGGGCCGGTGTACTTCTCGCCCGGGCCCTGGCCCGGGTCGTCCGGGACGAGTGACGCCTCGCGGAAGGCCAGTTGCAGGGACTTCAGACCGTCGCGCAGCGGTGCCGCGTGGAAGGAGCTGATCTCGGTCGCGCTCGCGTCGAGCAGACCGGCCAGGGCGTGCACCAGCTTGCGGGCCTCGTCCAGGTCCTTGTACTTGTCGCCCTCCTCGGTCAGACCGAGCTTCACCGCGGCGGCGCTCATCAGGTTGACGGCGACCGTCACGATCACCTCGACGGCGGGGACCTCGGCGATGTCGCGGGTCATCTCGTCGAAGCCGGGGCTCTCGGGGTGCTCGGCGGACTCAGCGGGGGTGTCACTCATGCCCCCACGATAGGCCCCGGTGCACGACGATTAGCACCACCCCCGGGTAGCTGCTAACCTTGTGTGACGACCGGCCGGACACACATCTGTACGTGTGACTGGCCCGCAAGTGGAGGCTCCGATCTCCCACCTGACCGTCCTCCGGGACGGCGGGTCACCCCGGTCAGGCGGCCACCATCGTTCCGTACGGACGATGGAGTCGCCCGAATGTGCGCCCCGCGATCACTGCGGCGGTGCTCCGGTAGTGCTTGGAGCCCCGCTCGTGATCGTCCGGGGCATTTTTTGTGCTTCGGCGCGGTTAGGTCTGACGAACAATGACATACGCGGCTGTCCGCCAGACCGCCGTGTGGTGCTAACCGAGGAGGATCCATCAGCGCCGAGCCCCGCATCAACGACCGGATTCGCGTTCCAGAGGTGCGACTTGTCGGTCCCAGTGGCGAGCAGGTGGGCATTGTCCCGCTGGCCAAGGCACTGGAGCTTGCGCAGGAGTACGACCTGGACCTGGTCGAGGTGGCGGCGACCGCCCGTCCGCCTGTGTGCAAGCTCATGGACTACGGGAAGTTCAAGTACGAGTCGGCCATGAAGGCCCGTGAGGCGCGCAAGAACCAGGCGCACACGGTCATCAAGGAGATGAAGCTCCGGCCGAAGATCGACCCGCACGACTATGACACCAAGAAGGGTCACGTCGTCCGGTTCCTCAAGCAGGGCGACAAGGTCAAGATCACGATCATGTTCCGTGGTCGCGAGCAGTCCCGGCCCGAACTGGGCTACCGACTGCTTCAGCGGCTCGCGGAGGATGTCGCCGACCTCGGTTTCGTGGAGTCGAACCCGAAGCAGGACGGCCGAAACATGATCATGGTCCTCGGTCCGCACAAGAAGAAGACCGAGGCGATGGCCGAGGCTCGCCAGGCGCAGGAAGCCCGCAAGGCGGAGGCGAAGGCCAACCCCGGCCGCTCGCAGAACGCCGCGGAGCACGACCTGGACGTCGAGCACGACGTGGACGTCGAGGCCCCTGCCGAGGCTTCCGCCGAGGCGTGATCCCGGGGGACGCGAGTCCCCAGGACGTTACCGATACAACAGCGACGCTCCACCGTGCCCGGTTTTCGCGACCGGGCATCGGAGCGCCATCGACGAGGAGACAACGGCGCTATGCCGAAGAACAAGTCGCACAGCGGTGCCAGCAAGCGCTTCAAGATCACCGGCTCCGGCAAGGTGCTCCGTGAGCGTGCCGGCAAGCGCCACCTGCTCGAGCACAAGTCGTCCCGCGTGACGCGTCGCCTCACCGGCAACGCCGAGATGGCCCCGGGCGACGCCAAGAAGATCAAGAAGCTTCTCGGCAAGTGACACGTCGGCGCGTGAGCGCCGTACGTACGTCAGGACCGGGACCCAATCGATATCGGGTCGTGTGAGGACAACCACGGCCCCGCTACAAGGAGTTAAAAGTGGCACGCGTCAAGCGGGCAGTCAACGCCCACAAGAAGCGCCGGGCGATCCTCGAGCAGGCTTCCGGCTACCGCGGTCAGCGTTCGCGTCTGTACCGCAAGGCCAAGGAGCAGGTCACCCACTCGCTGGTCTACAACTACAACGACCGCAAGAAGCGTAAGGGTGACTTCCGCCAGCTGTGGATCCAGCGCATCAACGCCGCTGCCCGCGCCAACGGCATCACGTACAACCGCTTCATCCAGGGTCTGAAGGCCGCGAACGTCGAGGTCGACCGCAAGATCCTGGCCGAGCTGGCCGTCAACGACGCCACCGCCTTCGCCGCGCTCGTCGAGGTCGCCCAGAAGGCGCTGCCGGCGGACGTGAACGCGCCCAAGGCTGCGTGACGCTGCGCTGGCCTTGGCCGGTGAGGTGACTTTATGGACCCGTGGGCTTTCGGCCTGCGGGTCCGTTGCGTTCAGTGGTGCCTGTGGGTTCGGCACCGCCGTAATCCGCCGTCGTGGTCGATTGCCGTTGCGGCGGAAAATAGTTAGGTGAGTTGTATGGCCCCGGTCGCCCCCGAGCTGATCTCCCCCCGTTCCCCCCGGGTCTCCGCCGCGCGGCGGCTCGTCAAGCGGAACTTTCGGGGGAAGGAGCGGCTGTTCCTCGCGGAGGGGCCGCAGGCCGTGCGGGAAGCGGCGGGGCATCGGGTGGACGCGGCCGCCACCCTCGTCGAGCTGTTCGCCACCGTGGAGGCGGCGGAGCGGTACGCCGACATCGTCGGCGAGGCCCGTGACGCCGGCGCCCGGGTGCACCTCGCCGACGAGCAGGTCATCGTCGACATCTCGACCACCGTCACCCCGCAGGGGCTCGTCGGCATCTGCCGGTTTCTCGACACCCCCTTCGAGGAGATCCTCGGGGCGCGGCCCCAGCTCGTCGCCGTCCTCGCGCACGTGCGCGACCCCGGCAACGCCGGCACTGTCCTGCGGTGCGCCGACGCCGCCGGGGCCGAGGCCGTCGTGTTCACCGACGCCTCCGTCGACCTGTACAACCCGAAGGCCGTCCGCGCCTCCGTCGGGTCCCTGTTCCATCTGCCGGTCGCCGTGGGTGTGCCCGTCGAGCGGGCCGTGGCGGGGCTGAAGGACGCCGGGGTCCGCGTCCTCGCCGCCGACGGAGCGGGCGCGCACGACCTCGACGACGAGCTCGACCGGGGCACCATGGGCGGGCCGACGGCCTGGATCTTCGGGAACGAGGCCTGGGGGCTCCCGGAGGAGACCCGCGCGCTCGCGGACGCCGTGGTGCGGGTCCCGATCCACGGGAAGGCCGAGAGCCTGAACCTCGCCACCGCGGCGGCCGTATGTCTCTATGCGTCAGCCCGTGCACAGCGCGCCTCCACAGGGTGCCGCTCCGTCACCGAGAGCTAGTAGGGTGACCAGCTCGGGGGCCCACTGCGCCAGCTGAGAGGCCGTCTGAGAGGGGTGGGGTACGGGGATGAGTGTCGGCACGAGCAGCGCACCGGGGGCACGGGATGTGCGGCAGCCGCCCGCGCCCCGGCCCGGTGATCTCGCCGAGCTCGGCATCGACCCCGACCAACTGCCCGACGGACTGGTCGTCGCCGACGAGCACGGGCACGTGATCTGCTTCAACGCCGCCGCCGAGCGCATCACCGCCGTCCCCGCCGCCGAGGCCCTCGGACAGCGCCTGGAGAAGGCCCTCCCGTTAGAGGACCTGGAGGGCCGGCGCTGGTGGCAGCTGACCGATCCCTACGGCGGACTCGCCATCCGGGTGGGGCAGCCCGAGCGCAATCTGCTGCTGCCGGGCGGCCGGGAGGTGCTCGTCACGGCGCGGTACGTCCGTACGGCACCCACCGGGCCCGTGCGCCGCGTCGTCGTCTCCCTCCGGGACACCGAGGCCCGCCTGCGCACCGAGCGCAGCCACGCCGAGCTGATCGCCACCGTCGCGCACGAGCTGCGCTCGCCGCTCACCTCCGTCAAGGGCTTCACCGCCACCCTGCTCGCCAAGTGGGAACGCTTCACCGACGACCAGAAGCGGCTGATGCTGGAGACCGTCGACGCGGATGCCGACCGGGTCACCCGGCTCATCGCCGAGCTGCTGGACATCTCGCGGATCGACTCCGGGCGGCTGGAAGTGCGTCGCCAGCCCGTCGACATGGGCGCCGCCGTCGGCCGGCACATCCAGTCCTACGTCGCCGCGGGCCTGCCCGCCGACCGGTTCCTGCTGCGCATCGAGCAGCCCCTGCCCGCGCTGTGGGCCGACCCCGACAAGATCGACCAGGTGCTCAGCAACCTGCTGGAAAATGCCGTGCGGCACGGCGAGGGAACCGTCACGATTGACGTCACGCCCACGGCGTCCCCCCGCGAAGGGGAAGGCCATGAAAACGCTGCCACGTCGGTCACGGTGAGCGACGAGGGGTCCGGCATCCCGGAGGAGTCCATGAACCGCGTCTTCACCCGCTTCTGGCGGGGCAGCAAGCGCGGTGGCACCGGCCTCGGCCTCTACATCGTCAAGGGCATCGTCGAGGCCCACGGCGGCACCATCACGGTCGGCCGCGCCCCCGGCGGCGGCGCCGAGTTCCGATTTACGTTGCCCGTGAGCGCTCCCGCCTACCTGGCTTGAGCGCCCGCGGGCGCATTCGTACACCTCCACCCCGTTAGACTCGGCCTTTGGCACCTTTGCGTCCCTCTCTGTGGACGATTCGTCTCCGAGTCGTGGACGGGGACCATCCGCCAGCCAACCGGAAGCACGGGAAGAGATGTCGGCACCGAATAAGTCGTACGACCCTGTAGAGGTCGAGGCGTTGAAACCGGAAGAGATCGAGCGCATGCGGGACGAGGCGCTCGCCGCCTTCGCCGCCGCGGACTCCCTCGACGCGCTCCAGGAGGCCAAGGTCGCCCACACCGGGGGCACCTCCCCGCTGGCCCTCGCCAACCGCGAGATCGGCGCCCTGCCCCCGCACGCCAAGGCAGAGGCCGGCAAGCGCGTGGGCCAGGCCCGGGGCGCCGTGAACAAGGCCCTCGCCGCCCGACAGGTGGAGCTGGAGGCCGAGCGCGACCAGCGGGTGCTGGTCGAGGAGGCGGTGGACGTCACACTGCCGTACGACCGCGTACCGGCCGGCGCCCGCCACCCGCTCACCACCCTCTCGGAGCGCATCGAGGACATCTTCGTGGCCATGGGCTACGAGGTCGCCGAGGGCCCCGAGGTCGAGGCCGAGTGGTTCAACTTCGACGCGCTCAACATCGGCCCGGACCACCCGGCCCGCGGCGAGCACGACACCTTCTTCGTGCAGGGCCCGCAGGGCGGCACCGAGTCCGGTGCCGTACTGCGCACCCACACCTCGCCGGTGCAGGTCCGCTCCCTGCTCGACCGCGAGCTGCCGGTCTACACGATCTGCCCCGGCCGCGTGTACCGCACCGACGAGCTGGACGCCACGCACACCCCGGTCTTCCACCAGGTCGAGCTGATCGCCGTCGACGAGGGCCTGACCATGGCCGACCTCAAGGGCACCCTGGACCACATGGTCCAGTCGCTGTTCGGCGAGGGCATGAAGACCCGCCTGCGGCCGAACTTCTTCCCCTTCACCGAGCCGTCCGCCGAGATGGACATGGTGTGCTACGTCTGCCGCGGCGAGTCCGTCGGCAACCCCGACCGGCCCTGCCGCACCTGCTCCAGCGAGGGCTGGATCGAGCTCGGCGGCTGCGGCATGGTCAACCCCAAGGTGCTGACCGCCTGCGGTGTGGACCCGGAGAAGTACAGCGGCTTCGCCTTCGGGTTCGGCATCGAGCGGATGCTGATGTTCCGCCACAACGTCGAAGACATGCGAGACATGGTCGAGGGTGACGTCCGGTTCACCCGGCCGTTCGGGATGGAGATCTGATGCGGGTCCCGCTTTCCTGGCTGCGGGAGTACGTCGACCTGCCGGCGACCGAAACCGGCCGTGACGTCCAGGCCAAGCTCGTTTCCGCCGGCCTGGAGGTCGAGACCGTCGAGCACCTCGGCGCCGACCTCAAGGGCCCGCTCGTCGTCGGCAAGGTGCTGACCATCGAGGAGCTGACGGAGTTCAAGAAGCCGATCCGCTTCTGCACGGTCGACGTCGGCCAGGCCAACGGCACCGGCGAGCCCCAGGAGATCGTCTGCGGCGCCCGCAACTTCGTCGTCGGCGACAAGGTCGTCGTGGTCCTGCCCGGCGCCACGCTGCCGGGCGGCTTCTCGATCTCCGCACGCAAGACCTACGGCAAGACGTCCCACGGCATGATCTGCTCCAGCGGCGAGCTGGGCATGGGCGACGACGGCACCCACGGCATCATCGTGCTGCCGCCGGAGGCCGAGGTCGGCAAGGACGCCATCGAGCTGCTGGAACTGGTCGACGAGGTCCTCGACATCGCCGTCACCGCCAACCGCGGCGACTGCCTGTCGATCCGCGGCGTCGCCCGCGAGACCGCCATCGCCTACGGCCTGCCGCTGAGCGACCCGGCCCTGCTCGACGTGCCCGGCCCGAACGCCTTCGGTTACCCGGTGCGGATCTCCGACCCGCTGGGCTGCGACCGCTTCACCGCGCGCACCGTCACCGGTCTGAGCCCCGAGGCACGCTCCCCGATCTGGCTCCAGCGCCGCCTTCAGAAGGTCGGCATGCGCCCGATCTCGCTCGCCGTCGACGTCACCAACTACGTGATGATGGAACTCGGCCAGCCGCTGCACGCCTACGACCGCAACCTGGTCCAGGGCACCATCGGCGTGCGCCGCGCCGAGCCGGGCGAGAAGCTCACCACGCTCGACGGCGTCGTACGCACGCTGGACGCCGAGGACCTGGTGATCGTCGACGACCGCGGCCCGATCGGACTCGCGGGCGTGATGGGCGGCGCCAACACGGAGATCGCCGACCACGACGACGTGGAGAACGCCTCCGCGGACATCGTGATCGAGGCCGCGCACTTCAACGCGGTGTCCATCGCCCGTACGGCCCGCCGCCACAAGCTGTCGTCGGAGGCCTCCCGCCGCTTCGAGCGGGGAGTCGACCCGCAGGCCGCGGCCGCCGCCGCCCAGCGCACCGTCGACCTGCTGGTGTTGCTCGCGGGCGGCACCGCCGAGGCCGGCGTCACCGAGATCACCGCGCCGTCCGCGCCGCACACCATCTCGGTCCCGGCCGACCACCCGGACAAGGTCGCGGGCGTCACGTACGGCCGCGAGACCGTTGTACGCCGTCTCCAGGAGATCGGCTGCGACGCCATGGGAAATACTGCCGCGTGGAACGCGTCGTTGAGGGGCGGTGGTCGGGCGACGGGCGGGAAGGACGAGCTGATCGTCACCGTGCCGTCCTGGCGGCCCGACCTCGTCGAGGCCAACGACCTGGCCGAAGAGGTCATCCGCCTGGAGGGCTACGAGAACCTGCCCTCCACGCTGCCCAAGCCGCCGTCGGGCCGCGGCCTCACCCACCGGCAGCGGCTGCACCGCCGCGTCGGCCGGGCGCTGGCCGGGGCGGGATACGTCGAGGCGCCGAACTACCCGTTCATCAGCGAGCAGGTCTTCGACCAGCTCGGCCTCGCCGCCGACGACCCGGCCCGCCGCGTCGTCAAGCTGACCAACCCGCTCAACGACGAGGAGCCCGCGCTCCGTACGTCGCTGCTGCCGGGCCTGCTTGCCGCCCTGCGGCGCAATGACGGCCGGGGCTCGCACGACCTGGCGCTGTTCGAGACCGGCCTGGTGTTCCTCCCGCGCGAGGAGCGGCGCGTCGCCGTCACCCTGCCCGTGGACCGGCGCCCGACCGACGAGGAGATCGCGACGCTGAACGCCGCGCTGCCCGAGCAGCCGCGCCACGCCGCCGTCGTCCTCGCGGGCGCCCGCGAGCAGGCCGGCTGGTGGGGCGGGGGCCGCCCGGGCGACTGGGCCGACGCGGTCCAGGCGGCGCGGGTCGTGGCCCGTGAGACCGGTGCGGAACTGGTGGTCCGCGGTGGGCAGTACGGGCCGTGGCATCCGGGACGGTGCGCCGAGCTGGCGATCGTCGCGGACGGTGCCGAGCGGGTGGTCGGTCACGCCGGTGAGCTGCACCCCCGCGTGCTGAAGTCCCTGGGGCTGCCCGCCCGCACGTGTGCGATGGAGATCGACCTGGACGCGCTGGAGCGGGTGGGCGACGGAACTCCGCAGGCGCCGCGCATCTCCGCGTTCCCGGTCGCCACGCAGGATGTCGCGCTCGTCGTGGACAAGTTCGTACCGCACTCCGACGTGGAGGCCGCGCTGCGTGACGGCGCCGGTGAACTGCTGGAGGCGATCCGGTTGTTCGACGTGTACGAGAACGCGGAGCAGCTCGGTGAGGGGCGGAAGTCGCTGGCCTATGCGTTGAGGTTCCGTGCGAGTGACCGGACTCTGACCGTTGACGAGGCTTCGGCGGCTCGGGATGCGGCGGTCGCGCTTGCGGGGGAGCGGACTGGGGCGGTGCTGAGGGGCTAGGGGCGCCTAATGGGTGGGGGACTGCTGTTCGTCGGCGGCTGCGGGTCGTATGTGGCTGGTCGCGCCCACGCGGCGGAGCCGCATATTGATACAGTCCCGCGCCCCTTAAGGGCGCTTTCAGTCCCCTCACTCAATCGGGTGATGTCTGCTGGTGATGGGCCTTTTTGGCTCGTGCTGTCGGCAGAATCGGACCGGCCTTTCGGGGTCGGTCCGATTGCGCTGTGAGGGCCTAATTGGGGGGCCATCGGCATGATCCGTATCAAGGCTGGGGTTGCGCTGCCCATCGGCTGGGGCGCCGTCGCGATCACCTACAAACTGGCTTGTCCGCTCGCTCAGGAGAGCGGCTTGGGGGCACGCGCCTTCACCAGTGCCGTCTTCTTCGCCGTCGGCACCGGACTGGTACTCCACGTCAGACACACCCTGCTGCGCGAGCTCAGGGAGGCCCGCCAGGTCGCCGGCGTTGCCCAGAGCGCGCTGCTACGGCCGTTGCCTCCGCGCGTCGACGGGCTGGACATCGCCGCCGCCCAGCGCTCCGCCGATCGAGGCGCCGCCATCGGAGGTGATCTGTACGCCGTAGTCGCCACGGAGCACGGCGTACGGGTCGTGATGGGCGACGTGCGCGGACACGGGCTCGCCGCCATCACTACGGCCGCCGCCGTCCTCGGCAGTTTCCGGGAGGCCGTGTACGACGAGGCCGGACTCGACGGTGTGCTGCGGCGGTTGGAGCGCGCGCTGGCCCGGCATCTGCGCGAACGAGCCCGCAGCGAGCATCCCTCGGCCGGTCCGGAGCCCGATCACCCGGTCGCCGAGGAGTTCGTGACCGTACTGCTGCTGGAGATCCACCGGGACGGCGCGGTGCACGCCCTGAACTGCGGGCACCCCTGGCCGTATCTGCTCAGCGGCACGCGGGTCGATCCACTGGCTCGCGCGGACCCCCTCCCACCGCTGGGCCCGTTCCCCCTCCCGCCCGAACTGCCCGCCCTGCCCTGCGGCCGCCTGCTGCCCGGCGAGACCCTGGTCCTGTACACGGACGGCGCCGAGGACGCGAGAGACGCCCGTGGCCGATTCTTCTCCCTGCCCGCAGCACTGTCCCAGGCCGTCTGCACCGACCCCGCCGCCGTACCCCAGGAGGTCCTGGGCTCGGTCTTCACCGCACTACTGCGACACACAGCAGGCGAACCCACGGATGACATCGCCCTACTGGTGCTTAAAAACGACCGCCAACACAGGCAGACCCCAGGGGCGCGGGGAACTGCGCGAGCAACCACATACGACCCGCAGCCGACAACGCACCTGTAGTCGCCCGGTGCTTGGTCGCCCGGCCCAGCCAGCGCAGCGCGCAGCGGCGGGCCGCCGCACTGTACGAGGGGGAGCCGGCGGCCCGGCCGGCCTCTTGCGAGGCATTTCAGTCAACCGGCTGGAAACTCTCCGCGACAGTGCGCACACACTGCGGATTCGAGTACTCCGTTCACACCCCGTGTGAAGACGCACCCACTACTCTGGCGGCACCGAGCCACCCGGGGGGCATCCCATGCAGCCCAACACTCTGCTCGACGCGATTCTGGACGAGGCGGGGATCTCGCACGCGGGACTCGCCGCCCATGTGAACCAGGCGGGCCGGGCCCGCGGCCTCGCGCTCCGGTACGAACACACCGCCGTGGCACGGTGGTTGAAGGGCCAACGGCCGCGGGGCCAAGTGCCCGACCTGATCTGCGAGGTACTCGCCACCCGGCTGCAACGGCCCGTCACCCTCGACGACATCGGCCTCGGCGTGCCCGGCGAGCCGTCCGCCCCGCACGGCACCACCCTGTCCGGCTTCGTCGAGCGGGCCACCGCCCTGTGGCGCTGCGACGAACAGCAGCGCCCGCACATCCTGGGCGCCCCCGCGGTCACGGGCACGCCCGCCGTCATGCCCGTATGGGAGTGGGAGAACCCGCCCGAGGACGTCGACGTCTCGCGCGGCGGCCGGCACCGGGTCACCTCCGCCGACATCGAGATGCTGCGCGCGGCCCGTACCCACTACGAGCAGATGTACCGCAAGGCCGGCGGCATAGCGACCCGCACCCGGATCGTCGGCTTCCTCAACGCCGAGGCCGCCCCGCTGCTGCGCGGCAGTTACACCGACGCCACCGGCCGCCAACTCCACCGGGCCACCGGCGGATTAGTGGCCATCGCGGGCATCTGCGCATACGACTCCGACGCGCACGGCCTCGCCCAGCGCTACTTCCACCAAGCCCTCCGGCTGGCAAAGGCCAGCGGAGACAGGGGACTTGGCGCGTACGTGATTGCCCTCCTGGTCAACCAGTCGCTGTTCATACGGGAGTACCGGCAGGCCGTCGCCTTCGCGGAGGCCGCGCTGCGCGCCGCCGGCAAGCACATCACCCCGGCGCTCGCCTCCGATCTGTACGCGATGCAGGCGAAGGCGTACGCCCACCTCGGCGACGGCACGAGCGCGCTGTCCTGCATCCGGCGGGCCGAGCAGGCCGCCGAACGCATCCGGCGCGGTCACGAGCCCGACGAGACCGGCTATGTCCAGCCGGGGCTGGTCAACGTCCAGGTGGCGGAGGCGCTGCTCAGCCTCGGCGAGCTGGCGGCCGCCGGGCGGCATGCCGCGGCCGCCGTCGACAACCCCGCCCACGACCGGGGCCGGGTGCACCGGCTCGCCATCCTCAGCACGATCGAGCTGCGGCGGGGCAACGCCGACAAGGCGGTGGCCATCGCGGTGCAGATGGCCGAGCAGGCACGGGGGATGGAGTCCCAGCGGCTGCGCGACAGACTCCGCGCGGTACGCGAACACCTGGTGCGCAGCGGCTGTGCCGGGACGGCCGAGGCCGCCGAACTCATCGACGGGGCACTGCGCGTACCGCTGTAGACCGGCACCCGATCACCGGCACCCGATCACCTACACCCATCGTTCACCCGTCGTTCCTGCTGCGATATTGCCACTTACTCGACGGAAGGTGGCAGAACCGTGCAGTGGACGAAACAGAGCGAACAAACTGTGTATGAAAACCGCTGGTTCACCGTCAACCTGGCAGATGTGGAGCTGCCGGACGGCCGGCACCTGGACCACTTCCTCATACGGCTGCGGCCGGTCGCCGTGGCCACGGTGGTGAACGAGGCCAATGAGGTTCTCCTCCTGTGGCGCCACCGCTTCATCACCGACAGCTGGGGGTGGGAGCTGGCGGCGGGCGTCGTCGAGGACGGCGAGGACATCGTCCGCGCGGCCGCCAGGGAGCTCGAGGAAGAGACCGGCTGGCGGCCGGGACCCCTGCGCCACCTGATGAGCGTGGAGCCGTCCAACGGGCTCACCGACGCCCGGCACCACATCTACTGGGCCGACGAGGGCGAGTACGTCGGACACCCCGTGGACGACTTCGAGTCGGACCGTCGGGAATGGGTCCCCCTCAAGCTCGTCCCCGACATGGTCGCCCGCGGCGAGGTCCCGGCCGCGAACATGGCGGCCGCGTTGTTGCTGCTGCATCATCTCCGGCTCGGAGCGGACGCCATGCCCTGAACCCCCCCACCGGCACCCTGGAGTTGTGGTCAGTGCCCCAGGGCCTGCCAGATCGTCACGACGAGCGCGCCCATGGCGGTGAGTACCGCGACCGCGGGCAGCGGCCAGCGGGCGTGCTCCAGTGCGACGATCCGGGCGCTGAGATCGTCGACTTCCTTGTCCGTCTCCTCGGTGCGATGACTGAGCAACGCCAGCCCTCCCTCGACGCGCGCGTAGGCCACGTCGAGGCGGCGGCGTAACTCTGCGAGTTCTCCTTGGACCACGGGATGTTCGGGGTCGGCGGTCACGAGTTCGTCCCTTTCTGTAGTTGTCACACATCCCTTGCGTGCGCATGAGAGTCAACTCGCCTGGTGGGCGCATGGCGAGAGTGTGCGACGGGCATATGCGAGCCCGGCGCGCACACGGTGTGTGAATGCGACGAGCCCGGCACTCCGAAGAGTGCCGGGCCGTTTTCAGCCACAGTCCGTAATCAGCCGTAGGTGTGGAACGTGGCTCGATCAGCCGTAGGTGTAGAAGCCCGAGCCCGACTTCCGGCCCAGTCGGCCGGCGTCGACCATGCGCTGGAGCAGCGGGGGAGCGGCGTACAGGGGTTCTTTGTACTCCTCGTACATCGAGTACGCGACCGAGGCGACCGTGTCCAGGCCGATCAGGTCGGACAGCTTCAGCGGGCCCATCGGGTGGGCGCAGCCCAGCTCCATGCCGTTGTCGATGTCCTCGCGGCTGGCGATGCCCGACTCGAACATCCGGATGGCGGACAGGAGATAGGGGATCAGCAGCGCGTTGACCACGAAGCCGGAGCGGTCCTGGGCACGGATGGCGTGCTTGCCGAGCACCTTCTCGGTGAAGAGCTGGGCGCGGCTGAGCGTGCCCTCGGAGGTGGTGAGCGCGGGGATCAGCTCGACGAGCTTCTGCACCGGGGCCGGATTGAAGAAGTGGATGCCGATGACATGGTCGGGCCGCGCGGTGGCGACCGCGAGCCGCACCAGCGGGATCGAGGAGGTGTTGGAGGCGAGGATCGCGTCCGGCCGGGTCACGACCTGGTCGAGCACCTGGAAGATCTCGGTCTTGACCTGCTCGTTCTCGACGACGGCCTCGATCACCAGGTCGCGGTCGGCGAACTCGCCGAGGTCGGTGGTGAAGCTGAGCCGTGCCTGCGTGGCCGCCAGCTCGTCCTCGGTGATCTTGCCGCGCTCGGCCGCCTTGGCCAGGGAGTTGTACAGCCGGGTCCGGCCGATCTCCAGGGCCTCGCCGGTGGTCTCGGCGACCTTCACGTCGAGACCGGCACGGGCGCACACCTCGGCGATGCCCGCTCCCATCTGGCCGCAGCCCACCACGCCGACCCGCTCGATATCTCCCGCTGGGATGCCCGTCACATCGTCCCCTTCGCTGATCCGGCTGACGCACGGCTGTGGCAGGATCCCGCGTTGTCCGGCGGCCTGCTCCGATCGTGCACGTTACCCCCAAGTAGCGATGATCGATCGTCGGGGTCGGGCATCCTGGGGCGCGGAGACGGTCCGTGACCGCGCGGATCCGCGGTGTATGGGGGTATGCAGATGGGGCGACTGTCACGTCGGGCGTTCGCGCTGGCCGCACTGTCGACGCTGACGACGGCATCGGGTGCGTCGGGTGCGTCGGCCGGACCCGAGCGCCGGGAGCGGGCGACGACTCAGATGCGGGGGGTGTGGCTTGCGACGGTGAACAACCGCGACTGGCCCTCACTGCCGGGGCTGACGGCGGCCCAGCAGCGCACCGAACTGATCGCCCACCTGGACACGGCCGTTCGTCACCGTCTCAACACGGTGATCTTCCAGGTCCGTCCCACGGCTGACGCGCTGTGGCCCTCGCCGTACGAGCCGTGGTCGGAGTACCTCACCGGCACCCAGGGCAAGGCCCCGGGCTGGGATCCGCTGGGCACGGCCGTCGCGGAGGCACACGCGCGGGGTCTGCAACTGCACGCCTGGTTCAACCCGTACCGCGTCTCCAACCAGGCGGATGCCGCGAAGCTCGTCGCCTCGCACCCCGCTCGCAGGCATCCGGACTGGGTGGTGCCGTACGGCGGGAAGCTCTACTACAACCCCGGGCTGCCCGAGGTCCGTGCCTTCGTGCAGGAGGCGATGCTCGACGCGGTGAAGAAGTACCCGCTGGACGCCGTGCACTTCGACGACTACTTCTACCCGTATCCGGCGGCGGGCCAGAGCTTCGACGACGAAGCGGCCTTCGACCGCCACGGCGGCGCCTTCCCGAACCGGGCCGCCTGGCGACGGGACAACATCGACCGGCTGGTGCGGGAGACGGCGGCAGGGATCAAGCGGATCCGGCCGGCCACGCGCTTCGGGATCAGCCCCTTCGGGGTGTGGCGCAACGCGGACACCGACCCGCTCGGCTCGGACACCCGGGCGGGTGTGCAGACGTACGACGATCTGCACGCGGACACCCGCAAGTGGGTGCGGGAGGGCTGGATCGACTACATCGTCCCGCAGCTCTACTGGAACATCGGCCTCGCCGCCGCCGACTACGCCAAGCTGCTGCCCTGGTGGGCCGCGGTGGCGAAGGGCAGCCGGACGAAGCTGTACCTCGGCGAGGCCCTGTACAAGGCCGGTGACCCGGCGCAGCCCGCGGCCTGGCAGGACCCGGCCGAGCTGTCCCGGCACCTCACGCTCGCCCGCGACTGTCCGCAGGTGCGCGGGCATGTCTTCTTCGCCGCGAAGGATGTGGCGGCGGACCCGATCGGTGCGATGGCGCGGGTGGTCGCCGACCACTACCGGCAGCCGGCGAAGCCACCGCGCTGAACCACCGGTTCATGTGCTACCCGGTCATGAATGGCCGGGTCATGTCCTACCGGGTCATGTCCCTGTGACGGATCTCGGTGTCGGGGCCCGGTGAGCAGACGCCCTCGTGCCCGTCCTCGAAGCGGACGCGGTAGGGGGGACTGCCCTCCCGGCCCATGACTTCGACGATCTCGCCGACCTTGTCCTGTTGTCCGACCACCCTGCCGTGCTGGACAAGCTGGTCGCCCACGGTTGCACGCATCTGTCGGGCCTCCTCACGATGTGCGGGAGCAGCGGTCCGTGGCCTTGAGTCTACGGCGCAGGGGCCCGGTGGGGAGCGGCGCGTGCACGCCGTTCAGTCCCGGGCCCGCTGGGTGACGGCGATGCAGACCAGCACCGCCGCGGCCGTCAGCGGGGCGGCCACCGTCAGGTGCTCGCCCAGCAGCAGCACCGACCACACCAGTGTGAGCAGGGGCTGCGCCAACTGCAACTGGCTGGCCTTGGGGATGCCGATGGCGGCCATCCCCCGGTACCAGCCGACCAGCCCGAGGAACTGCGAGCCGGCCGCGACCCACAGCAGTCCGGCCACGCTGTGCGCGGTCAGCCGCACGGGCTCGTACGACAGCGCGAGTGCGGCGGCGGGCACGGTGAGCGGCAGGCACAGCACCAGCGCCCAGCCGATGACCTGCCAGCCCGGCATGACCCCGGCCAGCCTGCCGCCCTCGGTGTAGCCGGCCGCGCACACCAGCAGCGCCGCGAAGAGATACACGTCGGCGGTGGTGAGGGCGCCGCCGCTCTGCTGCACGGTGAAGCCGGCCACCGCCGCCGCGCCCGCGAGCGCCGCGGTCCAGAAGGTGCGGGAGGGGCGGGTGCCGACGCGCAGGGCGGAGCAGAGGGCGGTCGTCAGCGGAGCAGGCCCACCACGACGGCGGCGTGCGCGGTGGTCGACGTGCGCAGGGCGAGCGTGCTCAGGAGCGGGAAGCCGACGACGACCCCGGCGGCCACGACCGCGAGGCCCGGCCAGTGCCGGCGGCCGGGCAGTGGTATTCGTAGCGCCAGCAGACAGCCACCCGCGATCACCGCCGCGAGAACGCAGCGCACGGCGACGAGAGACCAGGGACCGAAGCCTTCCAAGCCCCGGGCGGTGGCGGGGAAGGTCAGGGAGAAGGCGACGACGCCGAGGGCGGCTTGGACGGTGCCCGCGGCGGTGGGCCGGGTCGGGGCGATGACCGCTATCCGGCTCTCTGCGATAGCGCTACTCTGTGCTCTCATGCAAGAGCGTAGCAGTGTGGGCGATTTGGCGGAACGGCTGCGAAGGGAGCTAGACCGCTACTCTCCTGGTGGAAAGCTCCCGTCGAGTCGTGCTCTCGTCGAGCGGTTCCGGGTGAGCCCGGTGACCGTTTCGCGTGCCCTCGCGCAGCTGGCCGCCGAGGGCCTGGTGGTCACCCGACCCGGCGCCGGGGCGTTCCGCGCCGAGCCGCGTGCCGCCGGCGCTCCCGCGGGCGACACCTCCTGGCAGGAGGTCACCCTCAGCGCGGACGGTACCGCCGATCCGGTGCCCCGCACGGTGGACGCCACCGGCGTGACCGTCTCGCTCGCCGCCCCGCCGCCCGGCGTGATCGAGTTCAGCGGCGGGTATCTGCATCCGTCGCTCCAGCCCGAGCGGGCGATGGCCGCGGCGCTGTCCCGCGCGGGGCGCCGTCCGGGCGCCTGGGGGCGCCCGCCCCTGGAGGGGCTGCCGGAGTTGCGTGAGTGGTTCGCGCGGGGCATCGGCGGCGCGTTCACCGCCGCCGACGTGCTCATCACGGCGGGCGGCCAGTCCGCGCTGACGACGGCGCTGCGGGCCCTCGCCCCGCCCGGCGCGCCGGTGCTCGTCGAGTCGCCGACCTATCCCGGCATGCTGGCGATCGCCCGCGCGGCCGGCCTGCGACCCGTTCCCGTGCCCGTCGACCGGGACGGAGTGCGGCCGACGCTGCTCGCGGACGCGTTCCGGGCGACCGGCGCCCGGGTGTTCGTCTGCCAGCCGTTGTTCCAGAACCCGACGGGTGCGGTCCTCGCTCCCGAGCGCCGGGGCGAGGTGCTGCGGATCGCGCGGCAGGCCGGCGCCTTCGTCGTCGAGGACGACTTCGTACGGCGGCTCGTCCACGCGGAGGCGGGGCCGTTGCCGCCTCCGCTGGCCACCGACGATGCCGACGGAGTCGTCGTCCATGTCTGCTCGCTGACCAAGGCCACCGCGCCCAGCTTCCGGGTATGCGCGCTCGCCGCCCGCGGGCCGGTTCTGGAACGGTTGCGCGCCATCCAGGTCGTCGACTCCTTCTTCGTGCCCCGGCCGCTCCAGGAAGCGGCGCTCGAACTCGTCGGCTCGCCCGCCTGGCCCCGCCATCTGCGGACGGTCGCGGTCGAGTTGAAGAACCGCCGCGACGCGATGACGACCGCGCTGCGGCTGGAACTCCCCGGCCTCTGTCTGCCGCACGTCCCCTCCGGCGGCTACCACCTGTGGCTGCGGCTGCCCGCCGGGACGGACGAGTCCGCCCTGGTGGCGGGCGCCCTGCGGGCGGGCGTCGCGATCACGCCCGGCCGCCCCTACTTCAGCGCCGAACCCTCGGCCGCCCACGTCCGGCTGAGCTTCGCGGCCACCGCGGGGACGGCGGAGATCGCGGAAGGGGTACGGCGCCTGCGTGCGGCCTGCCGCGAGGTGCTCTGAGGAAAACCGCTCGACGCCGGGAACCGTGACCTGCGAATCTCCCCGCATGACTGACACCCCGAGCCTCGCCGAGGGCTACGAGATCTCCACCGACCCGGACCGTGTCGACGCCGAACGCGTGCACCACTGGCTGTCCACCGACGCGTACTGGGCGCTCGGGCGTCCGCGCGAGAAGCACGACCGGGCGATCGCCGGGTCGCTGAGCTTCGGTGTGTATGAGGTGGTTTCGGGGGAGCAGGTGGCGTATGCCCGGGTTGTCACCGACCAGGCGACCTTCGCGTGGCTGTGCGACGTGTATGTCGACTCCTCGGTGCGGGGCAAGGGGATCGGTACGGCGTTGGTCGGGGCCGTCCGCGAGCACCTGCGGCCGTACGGGCTGCGGCGGATCCTGCTCGCCACGCACGACGCGCACGGGGTCTACGAGAAGCTCGGCTTCGCGCCGCTGGAGAAGCCGGACCAGTGGATGGCGCTGGTGTTCTAGCGGGGCGTTCCAGCGGCGTGTTCTGGCAGCGGGCCCGGACAACTCTCAGGCAATGCCTCTTGACCTGCGGACTTTCGCGACTCACCATCGCCGCATGCAACTACGGGTCACGTTCGTCGCCGCCGCGCGCAGCGCCCCGCTGCTCGCGGAGCGCTTCGAGGATGACCGTCCGTTGGACCAGGCCGGCTGGGACGAGGTGCAGCGGGTCGCCCAGGATCTGATCCCGCTCGCGGCGGCCGAACTGCGCTACTGCTCGCCCGCCCCACGCAGCCGCGCCACAGGGGATGCCCTCGGATACTCACCGCTGGTGCAACTCGCCCTGCGGGACTGCGACATGGGCCGCTGGCGCGGGCTGACGCTCGGCGAGGCGATGGCCCGGGCGCCGCAGTCCGTGGACGCCTGGCTGGCCGACCCGAGCGCCACACCGCACGGCGGTGAGTCGTTGCTGGCGTTCATCTCCCGCGTCGGGAACTGGCTCGACACCCGGCCCGTCGAGGACGGCGGCCGCATCGTCGCCGTGGCCGAACCCTCGGTCGTCCGCGCCGCCCTGGTGTACGCCCTGAAGGCCCCGCCCTCGACGTACTGGAACATCGACGTCCGCCCCCTGTCGACGACCGCCGTCACGGGCCGGGCGGGGCGCTGGAACCTCCGCTTCGACGGGGTGTCGGCTTAGGCGTGTGCCGAGTGCCCGGCCGTGCGGCCGGACCTTCTCCACCGGCTCATCGGCGATGGGAGCGGGTCATGCCTTCGGTAGAGGGGCCTGTCGGCAGGGTGGGGCTCGGCGACATGCCTCAGAAGTCGTTGAAGCCGCACTCGTCGGGTACCGCCACCACGGCGCCACCGCGTCGAGTGATCACTGCCTCCGGTTGGGGTTCCGGCGGACTGCCGGGCTCCATCGGGTCGTCGGCGCGCAGTCGGCTCACCGCTCTGCGCAGCGCTGCGACGAGCGGTGAGCTGTCGTCGGCGCGCGTGCACAGCGAGATCGGGCACGGCTCGACGCCGGTGACCGGGACGAACGTGACCCCGGGATGGCGGTGGCAGCCGTCCACGAACGCTCCGGTGATCGCGACGGCCTGCCCCGTGGCGACGACTTCCAGCAACTCGTCGATGGTGCGGACCGACGGGCCGTAGCGGACGGGCCTCCCGCTGGGGCGTGGATCGCAGGCCCCCCAGCGCACCCACGCGGGATCGGCCTCGTCATCGGTGACGTGGACCTCGCCGTCGATGTCGGTGAGCGAGACCTCCGCGCGTGCCGCGAGACGGTGCGTAACGGGCAGTGCCACGACTCGGGGTTCGTGGCGTACCACATCCAGGCGCAGGCCGGCCGCTTCGGTGACCGGGGGCCGTACCAGCGCGGCGTCGACGACGCCGTCGCGTACGGCCGAGGCCTGCTGCGGCCAGGGAAGCTCCACGCCAGTTCTTCTCCATGGTCGGCTACCCGCAGGGCAGGACGATGGCCGTCGTGGCCGGGCTCAGCGAGACCCTCGGGGGTCTCGGTCTGGCGCTCGGCCTGCTCACGCCGCTCGCGGGGGCCGCGATCGTCGGCACGATGATCAACGCGGTGGCCGTGAAGGGGAGCGGGGGCTTCTTCGCACCCGAGGGCATCGAGTACGAGCTGCTGCTGGCCGTGGCAGCCGCCTCGCTGGCCCTGACCGGCCCCGGCCGCTACGCCGCCGACCGCTTCCTCCCCTTCGTGCGCCACCACCGCCTCGCCTACGGCGTCGCCGCGGTGCTGTTTGCCACGGTGGTCGCGGGTGTGACGCTGCTGCTCCGCAGCCAAGAGGGCATCTGAGGCGTTCCGCGGTGGGTACGGCCCGAAAAGCCGAGGTGCGCGAACCGCGGGCCATCCGTGGCTGGTCGAACCCACGCGGCGGATCGGCGTGTACGAGGGCGCCGGGCACGCCTTCGCCTGCGACGCCCGCCGGCGACTGTACGCCGAGGAAAGCACGCGTACCGCGTGGCAGCACACCCTCGCATTCCTCGACAAGCACCTGCCGCAGGCCTCATGCCCCCCGCCTCCCGGTCCCTCCCTGCTCGACGCGTGGGCCTACAACCCTGCGGGTCAATACACCTGGCCCTCGCGCGCGTAGCCCGTGGTGAGGAGCAGGTCCTTGGCGGGGCCGCCCACTCGCCACACGGTCCGCCAGCGGTCCTGGTCCTGGACGGTGAACTCGCCCCGGTAGAGGTCGGCCGAGCAGGGGTGGTCGGCGATGTGCCGACCGGAGGTCAGGTCCAGGTCGTGGAAGGGGCGGCCGTCGGCGAACCGCACGTCGGCCCGCCCGGCGCTGTCGCCCGGCAGGAAGCGCAGGGTCCGCTCGGCGGGGCGGGGGACGCCCTGCCAGGTGAAGGTGCCGGACTCGTGGTGCAGCAGCCCGCCGTCGTCCAGCGGGCTGAAAGTGGTCGTACCGGTGAAGTGGCCCTCGTCGCCGCTGGCCAGATCCCGCACCGACCGCTCCACCCGCCAGCGCCCGGCCAGATACGCCAGGACGTCCGGCACTGGCCAGAACTCGCCCATCCCGTCCTGCCCTCTTCTCGTTCTCCGTCGCACCCGTTGTTGCGCGACCCATTGACGCGTCCCTGCCCCCTCCCTATCTTGCCGTTCGAAGTCCTGGTCAATGTCCGGTATTTCGAACAACGTCTTGAGTCGCCCCACCTCCCATCGAGCCGCGGAGTATCCATGTCACGCACCCGCTGGAGACTCGGTCTCACCGCCACCGCCTTTCTGGTGGCGGCCGGCCTCGTCCCCGCCCCGGCCCACGCCGAGGACGTCACCGATTACGCGATCACCGTCGATCCGACCGCCAGGGGCGCGAAGATCGACGACACGATGTACGGCGTCTTCTTCGAGGACATCAACCGGGCCGCGGACGGCGGCCTGTACGCCGAGCTCGTGCAGAACCGGTCCTTCGAGTACTCCACCGCCGACAACACCTCGTACACGCCCCTCACCTCCTGGGCGGTCGACGGCACGGGGCAGGTCGTGGACGACGACGGCCGGCTCAACGACCGCAACCGCAACTACCTTTCGCTGGGCGCGGGTTCGGCCGTCACGAACGCCGGCTACAACACCGGCATCCACGTGGAGGCGGGCAAGAGGTACGACTTCTCGGTGTGGGCCCGCGCCGTGAGCGGCAGCGCCCTCGATGTCTCCCTCCAGGACGCCGACGGCACCCTGGCCGCCGCCCGCAAGGTGGCCGTCAAGAAGGGCGGCTGGGCCAAGTACTCCGCCGCCTTCACCGCGACCCGGACCAGTTCCACCGGCCGGCTCACCGTCGCCTCCTCCGCCGCGGCGGCCCTCGACATGGTGTCCCTCTTCCCGCGCGACACCTACAAGAACGAGCCCAACGGCCTGCGCAAGGACCTCGCCGAGAAGGTCGCCGCCCTGCACCCGGGCTTCGTGCGCTTCCCCGGCGGCTGTCTGGTCAACACCGGCTCCATGGAGGACTACAGCGAGGCCTCCGGCTATCAGCGCAAGCGCTCCTACCAGTGGAAGGACACCATCGGGCCGGTCGAGGAGCGCGCCACCAATTCCAACTTCTGGGGCTACAACCAGTCGTACGGACTCGGCTACTACGAGTACTTCCGTTTCGCGGAGGACATCGGCGCCATGCCGCTGCCCGTCGTCCCGGCCCTGGTGACCGGCTGCGGCCAGAACAAGGCCGTCGACGACGAGGCGCTGCTCAAGCGGCACATCCAGGACACCCTGGACCTCATCGAGTTCGCCAACGGGCCGGTGACCTCGACGTGGGGCAGGAAGCGCGCCCAGATGGGCCACCCCAAGCCCTTCCACCTCACCCACCTCGAGGTCGGCAACGAGGAGAACCTCCCGGTCGAGTTCTTCGCCCGGTTCAAGGAGTTCCGCGCCGCCATCGAGGCGAAGTACCCGGACGTCACCGTCGTCTCCAACTCCGGGCCGGACGACTCCGGTTCGACCTTCGACACGGCCTGGCAGCTCAACCGGGACGCGAACGTCGCCATGGTCGACGAGCATTACTACAACAGCCCGCAGTGGTTCCTCCAGAACAACGACCGCTACGACTCCTACGACAGGAACGGCCCGAAGGTCTTCCTCGGCGAGTACGCCTCCCAGGGCAACGCCTTCAAGAACGGCCTCTCCGAAGCCGCGTTCATGACCGGCCTGGAGCGCAACGCCGACGTGGTGAAACTCGCCTCCTACGCCCCGCTGTTCGCCAACGAGGACTCTGTGCAGTGGCGTCCGGACCTGGTGTGGTTCAACAACCACGCCTCCTGGAACTCCGCCAACTACGAGGTCCAGAAGCTGTTCATGAACAACGTCGGCGACCGGGTGGTGCCGTCGACGGCCACCGGCACTCCGTCGCTGCTGGCCCCCATCACCGGCGCCGTCGGCCTGTCGACCTGGGCGACCACGGCGGCGTACGACGATGTGAAGGTGACGGGAGCGGACGGGGTGACGCTGCTCAGCGACGACTTCAGCGGTGACGCCTCGCGGTGGACCCACACCGGTGGCGGCAGCTGGAGCGTCCAGGACGGGCAGTACGTCCAGACCGACGTGGCCGCCGAGAACACGATGGTCTCGGCCGGCGACCCGTCCTGGCACGACTACGACCTGCACGTGAAGGCCACCAAGAAGTCCGGCAAGGAGGGCTTCCTCGTCGCCTTCGGTGTCAAGGACACCGGCAACTACTACTGGTGGAACCTGGGCGGCTGGAACAACACCCAGTCCGCCGTCGAACAGGCCACGGACGGCGGCAAGTCGACGCTCATGTCCAAGGCCGGGACCATCGAGACGGGCCGCGCCTACGACATCGACGTCAAGGTGCGGGGCCGCCAGGTCACCCTCTACCTCGACGGCCAGGAGTGGGGCAGCTTCACCGACGACAAGCCGGCCGAGCCCTTCCGCCAGGTCGTCACGAAGGACAAGAAGACCGGTGACCTGATCGTCAAGGTCGTCAACGCCCAGTCCTCGGCGGCCCGTACGGCGATCGACCTCGGCGGCGCCAAGGTGGCGTCCAAGGCCCGGGTGACCACGCTGGCCGCCGCGCCGGACGCGGTGAACACGGAGACGTCCACGCCGGTGGCGCCGGTCTCCTCGACCTTCTCCGGGGTCGCCGACGAGTTCACCTACACCTTCCCGGCGAACTCGGTCACCTTCCTGCGGATCAAGCAGAGGTAGCGGGTCCGGGCGTGGGCCGCGGTCCTTCCGGGCGGCGGCCCCCGCCCGGCATCCCGGCCTTCACCTGCCGAAGTACTCCTGAGCCGCACGGACACCCTCGGTAAGGGCATCGACCTCGGCCTCGGTGTTGTAGACGTAGAAGGTCGCCCGGGTCGTCGCCGGGAGGCCGTAGCGGCGCACGATAGGGCGGGCGCAGTGGTGGCCGACCCGGACGGCGACGCCCCGCTCGTCCAGGATCTGGCCGACGTCGTGCGGATGGATGCCGTCGACCGTGAAGGAGACCGCCGAGCCGCGGTCGGTCAGGTCGCGGGGACCGACGACGCGTACGCCCGGGATCTCGCCGAGCAGCCCCAGCGCACGGGCGGTGAGCCGGTCCTCGTGGGCGGCCACCTCCGCCATGCCCAGCGCCTCCAGGTACTCCACGGCCGCCGCCAGACCCACCGCCTGGGACGTCATCGGCACGCCCGCCTCGAAGCGCTGCGGCGGCGGCAGGAAGGTCGTGCGGTCCATCTCGACGATCTCGACCATCGAGCCGCCGGTGAGGAACGGCGGGAGATCCGCGAGGAGTTCGCGCCGCCCCCACAGCACGCCGACGCCGTTCGGGCCGAGCATCTTGTGTCCGGAGAAGGCCAGGAAGTCCGCGCCCAGTTCGCGTACGTCGACCGGCCGGTGGGGCACCGACTGGGCGCCGTCGACCACCACCAGCGTCCCGAACACGTGGGCGCGGTCGGCGAGTTCGCGGACCGGATTCACGGTGCCGAGGACGTTGGACTGGTGCGTGACGGCGAGGACCTTGGTGCGCTCGTCGAGCAGCTCGTCGATCCGGGTGAGGTCGAGTCGGCCCTCGTCGGTGAGTCCGAACCAGTCCAGCGTCGCCCCGGTGCGCTCCGCGAGCTGCTGCCAGGGCACCAGGTTGGCGTGGTGCTCCATCTCCGTGACCACGATCCGGTCGCCCGGACCGATCCGGCGGGCGTTGCCCAGCGCGTAGGCGACGAGGTTGATGCCCTCGGTGGTGTTCTTGACGAAGACGACCTCGTCCTCGGCGGCCCCGACGAAGCGCGCGATCGTCCGCCGCGCCTCCTCGTACGCCTCGGTCGCCTCACCGGCGAGCTGATGCGCGCCACGGTGCACGGCCGCGTTGTGCGTGAGGTAGAAGTCCCGTTCGGCGTCCAGGACCTGGAGGGGTTTCTGGGTGGTGGCGCCGGAGTCCAGGTAGACCAGACGGGCGCCGCTGTCCAGCGTCCGCCCCAGGATCGGGAAGTCCTCGCGCAGCGCGTCCACGTCGAAGCCCACGGAGCCTCACCTCTCACGGTTTCGTTGACTGTTCTCCGTGAGGCACGCTAGGTCTCCTCACGGAGAATCGCAAGCATTAGCATGAGAGCCGTGGATCACGACGCCCCCGTCTACCTGCACCAGCTCCCGGTCCCCGGCGAGGAGCGCTACCTCTCGCTGGCCCTGGTCAACACGCGTTTCACCCTCACTCACGGCGAGGTCGACCTGCTCGACGACATCGAGGCCGCGCACCTGTGGCTCGTACGGCACGAGCTGCTGCCGGACCGGGTGGCGCTGAACGGCAGACAGCTCGGCAGGCTCCTCGGACTCCGGGAGGCGCTGCGCGCGCTGTTCGCGGCATACGGGGACCGTGACCGCCCGGCCGCCGAGGACCTCGCCACCGTCAACGCCGCCCTCGCCGCGGCCCCTTCGACACCTCGCCTCACCTGGACGGCCGAGGGCCCTCGCCGCGCCGACGAACCCGACGCCGGCAACCCGGCCGCCGCCGCGCTCTCCCTCCTCGCCGAGGACGCCACCGACCTGCTCACCGGCCCCGAGGCCGGCCAGCTCACCGAGTGCGCCGCACAGGGCTGCGCCCGCTGGTTCCTGCGCTCGCACGGGGCCAGGCGCTGGTGCACGACGAAGTGCGGGAACCGGGTGCGGGCGGCGCGGGCGTACGCGGCGAAGCGGGGGAGGGGGCGCGAGTGACCCGCTGGGCGCCCGCGGGTCGGTCTCGGCGGCGCGCGGGTGTCGCGGGTGTGCTGTCCGGCCGGGACTGCATAATCAGGCCCCGGGATTGCATAAACGTGCAGCGAAACGTATAGTCATGCCATCAAGAGGAGGATGGATTCCATGGCGGTACGCGCGGCAGTGGCCGGAGCGAGTGGATACGCGGGCGGAGAGCTCCTGCGTCTGCTGCTGGCCCACCCCGAGGTCGAGATCGGTGCCCTGACCGGCAACTCCAACGCCGGCCAGCGGCTCGGTGCGCTGCAACCGCACCTGCTCCCCCTGGCCGACCGCGTGCTCCAGGAGACCACCGCCGACGTCCTCGCCGGGCATGACGTCGTCTTTCTCGCCCTGCCGCACGGTCAGTCCGCCGCCGTCGCCGAGCAGCTCGGCCCGGACGTGGTCGTCGTCGACATGGGGGCCGACTTCCGGCTCAAGGACGCCGGTGACTGGGAGAGGTTCTACGGCTCCCCGCACGCCGGGACCTGGCCCTACGGCCTTCCCGAGCTGCCGGGCGGCCGCGCCGCGCTGGAGGGGTCCAAGCGCATCGCGGTGCCCGGTTGCTATCCGACCGCCGTCTCGCTGGCCCTCTTCCCGGCCTACGCCGCTGGGCTCGCCGAGACCGAGGCCGTGATCGTCGCCGCTTCCGGGACGTCCGGCGCCGGCAAAGCGCCCAAGCCGCACCTGCTGGGCAGCGAGGTCATGGGGTCCATGACGCCGTACGGCGTCGGCGGCGGCCACCGGCACACACCCGAGATGATCCAGAACCTCAGCGCGGCGGCGGGGGAGCGGGTCTCCGTCTCCTTCACCCCGACCCTCGCGCCGATGCCCCGCGGCATCCTCGCCACGTGCACCGCCAAGGCGAAGCCCGGCGTCACCGGCGAGTCCCTCCGCGCCGCCTACGAGAAGGCCCTCGCCGACGAGCCCTTCGTCCACCTCCTGCCCGAGGGCCGGTGGCCCGCCACGGCGTCCGTCTACGGTTCCAACGCCGTTCAGGTGCAGGTCGCGTACGACGAAGCCGCCGGCCGCATCATCGCGATCAGCGCCATCGACAACCTGACCAAGGGCACCGCGGGCGGTGCCGTGCAGAGCATGAACATCGCCCTCGGCCTCCCCGAGGAGCTCGGTCTTTCCACGATCGGAGTCGCACCGTGAGCGTCACGGCAGCAAAGGGATTCTCGGCGGCCGGAATCGCCGCCGGAATCAAGGAGAACGGCAACCCGGACCTCGCCCTCGTGGTCAACAACGGGCCCCGTCTGGCCGCCGCGGGCGTCTTCACCTCCAACCGCGTCAAGGCCGCGCCCGTCCTGTGGTCCGAGCAGGTCCTCAAGGGCGGCCAGGTGTCCGCCGTGATCCTCAACTCCGGTGGCGCCAACGCCTGTACGGGACCCAAGGGCTTCCAGGACACGCACGCCACCGCCGAGAAGGTCGCGGACACGCTGGGCGTGAACGCCGCCGAGGTCGCCGTCGCCTCCACCGGTCTCATCGGTCTCCTCCTCCCGATGGACAAGCTGCTCCCCGGAGTCGAGGCCGCCGCCGGTCAACTGTCCGAGCACGGCGGCGAGAAGGCCGCCATCGCCATCAAGACCACGGACAGTGTCCACAAGACGTCCGTCGTGACCAAGGACGGCTGGAGCGTCGGCGGCATGGCCAAGGGCGCGGGCATGCTCGCCCCCGGCCTCGCCACCATGCTCGTCGTCCTCACCACCGACGCCGACCTCGACAGCGAGGCCCTGGACAAGGCCCTCCGCGCGGCCACGCGCACCACGTTCGACCGCGTCGACTCCGACGGCTGCATGTCCACCAACGACACGGTGCTCCTCCTCGCCTCCGGAGCCTCCGAAGTCACCCCGGAGTACGCGGAGTTCGCCGAGGCCGTACGGGCCGTCTGCGACGACCTCGGGCAGCAGCTGATCCGGGACGCCGAGGGCGCCAGCAAGGACATCAAGGTCGAGGTCATCAACGCCGCGACCGAGGACGACGCCGTCGAGGTGGGCCGCTCCATCGCCCGCAACAACCTCCTCAAGTGCGCGATCCACGGCGAGGACCCCAACTGGGGCCGCGTGCTCTCCGCGATCGGTACGACGAACGCCGCCTTCGAGCCCGACGAGCTCGACGTCGCCATCAACGGCGTCTGGGTGTGCAAGAACGGCGGCGTCGGCGAGGACCGCGAGAAGGTCGACATGCGCTACCGCGAGGTGCACATCGTCGCCGACCTCGCCGCCGGCTCCGAGACGGCCACCATCTGGACCAACGACCTCACGGCCGACTACGTCCACGAGAACAGCGCGTACTCGTCATGAGCACTACTCGTAAACACACCGCCCTGCCCAAGGCGCAGATCCTCATCGAGGCGCTGCCCTGGCTGGTCCGGCACAACGGCAAGACCGTCGTCATCAAGTTCGGCGGCAACGCCATGATCGACGAGGACCTGAAGGCCGCGTTCGCGCAGGACGTCGTGTTCCTGCACCACGCCGGCCTCAAGCCCGTCGTCGTGCACGGCGGCGGACCGCAGATCAGCGCCGCCCTCGACAAGCACGGCATCGTCAGCGAGTTCAAGGCGGGCCTGCGCGTCACCACCGAGGAAGCCATGGACGTCGTCCGGATGGTGCTGGCCGGACAGGTGCAGCGCGAACTGGTCGGGCTGCTCAACCAGCACGGACCGCTCGCCGTCGGCCTCACCGGCGAGGACGCGCACACCATCACCGCCATCAAGCACCAGCCCGAGATCGACGGCGAGTTGGTCGACATCGGGCGGGTGGGCGAGATCACCGCGATCGACACGGGCGCGATCCAGGCACTGCTCGCCGACGGCCGTATCCCGGTCGTCTCGTCGATCGCCCGCTCCGAGGACGACGGACATGTCTACAACGTCAATGCTGATACGGCGGCTGCGGCACTCGCTGCTGCTCTGGACGCCGAAACCCTCATGGTCCTCACGGACGTCGAGGGACTCTACGAGGACTGGCCCCACAGCGACGAGGTGATCAGCCGCCTCACCGCTTCCCAACTGGAGAAGCTGCTGCCGGACCTGTCGTCCGGCATGGTGCCGAAGATGGAGGGCTGCCTGCACGCCGTACGGGGCGGCGTCACGACCGCCCGCGTCATCGACGGCCGGGTCCAGCACTCGATCCTGCTGGAGATCTTCACCGACGAGGGCATCGGCACGATGGTCGTGCCCGATGAGCAAGAGGGGGATGTGGCATGACAGGCACCGCGACGAACGCAGAGCTCACCGAGCGGTGGCAGGGCGCGCTCATGAACAACTACGGCACTCCGCGCCTGCCCCTCGTGCGCGGCGCGGGCGCCAAGCTGTGGGACGCCGACGGCAAGGAGTACGTCGACTTCGTCGGCGGCATCGCGGTCAACGCGCTCGGCCACGCCCACCCGGCGATCGTCGAGGCGGTCAGCAAGCAGATCGCCTCCCTCGGCCACGTCTCCAACCTCTTCATCGCCGAACCGCCCATCGCGCTCGCCGAACGGCTCATCCAGCACTTCGGCCGCGCCGGCAAGGTGTTCTTCTGCAACTCCGGCGCCGAGGCCAACGAGGGCGCCTTCAAGATCGGCCGGCTGACCGGACGGACCCATATGGTCGCCACCGACGGCGGCTTCCACGGCCGCACCATGGGCGCCCTCGCGCTCACCGGCCAGCCCGGCAAGCAGGAGCCGTTCCTGCCGATGCTCGGTGACGTCACGCACGTGCCGTACGGCGACGCGCAGGCACTGGCCGCCGCGGTCACCGAGGAAACGGCCCTCGTCATCATCGAGCCCGTCCAGGGGGAGAACGGGGCTGTGGTGCCCCCGGCCGGCTACCTCAAGGCGGCTCGCGCCATCACCGCCGCCACCGGTTCGCTGCTCGTCCTCGACGAGGTGCAGACCGGGATCGGCCGTACCGGGCACTGGTTCGAGTACCAGGCCCACGAGGGGGTCCTGCCGGACGTCGTCACGCTCGCGAAGGGGCTCGGCGGCGGGCTGCCGCTCGGCGCCACCGTCGCCTTCGGCCGGGCCGCCGACCTGCTCCAGCCCGGCCAGCACGGCACGACCTTCGGCGGCAACCCGATCGCCTGCGCCGCCGGACTCGCCGTCCTCGACACCATCGCCTCCGAGGGCCTGCTGGAGAATGTGAAGCGGCAGAGCGAGAAGCTGCGCGACGGAATCGAGTCGCTGGGGCACCCGTTGATCGATTATGTCCGGGGTGCCGGCCTCCTCCTGGGTATCGTGCTCACCGAGCCGCTCGCGCCGCAGGTGCAGCAGGCGGCTCAGGACGCCGGTTTCCTGGTGAACGCGCCCGCCCCCGATGTCGTACGGCTGATGCCGCCGCTGAACCTCGGCAACGACGAAGTGGACGCGCTGGTCCAGGCCCTCCCCGGCATCCTGGACGTGGCCAACGGGGACGGATCCGGAGAATGAGACGACGATGAGCCAGGCGCAGGATCACGAGCAGACCGCCGGGCCTGCCGTGCCGCAGACCCGCACCGCACGCCACCGCCGGATCGTGGACATCCTCAACCGGCAACCCGTGCGCTCGCAGAGCCAGTTGGCGAAGCTGCTGTCCGACGACGGGCTGAGCGTCACTCAGGCGACGCTCTCCCGGGATCTGGACGAGCTGAACGCGGTGAAGATCCGCAACACCGACGGGGATCTGATCTATGCGGTGCCGAGTGAGGGGGGGTTTCGGACGCCGCGGGTGCCTCTTGGGGGGTCGGCGAAGGAGGAGCGGATGCGGCGGTTGTCGGCGGAGCTGCTGATCTCTGCGGAGGCTTCTGCGAATCTTGTGGTGCTGCGTACCCCGCCGGGGGCCGCGCAGTTTTTGGCCTCGGCGATTGACCAGGCTGAGCTGGATGACATTTTGGGGACTATCGCGGGGGATGACACGTTGCTGTTGATCAGCCGGGATCCTAGTGGGGGGCAGGCGTTGGCGGATCACTTGTTGCGGTTGGCTCAGAACGGGCACTGAGGGGGGTGGTGACTGTGGTGTGCCGGGTTCAGGTTGTTTGTGGCTGGTCGCGCAGTTCCCCGCGCCCCTAGGGAAATCCACTCACCCGAGTCGAGCAGCTAGGCCCCCCGTACACCTCACCTCGTCGCCCGCCGTAATAAGCAGTGCCTCCACGTCCGGCAATGACTCCAGCCAGGCCAGGCCCTGCCTTGAACCCATGGCGAAGGCTGCTGTTGCCCAGCAGTCTGCCCAGGTCAGGTGGGGGGAGATTACCGTGACCGCCACCAGGTCGGTCACCGCCGAGCGGCCCGTGCGGGGGTCCACGATGTGGGTGCCTCGTTCGGCCGTGCCGGAGGTGGCGACGGCCAGTTCGTCGGCGCCGGCCGCGGAGACGACCGCCGCCAGCCCACCGGGGCGCAGGGGGTCCGACACTCCGACGCGCCACGGCCGTTCCGGTCCTGGCACGCCCAGCAGCTGGACGTCGCCGCCGCCGTTGAGACTCACGCCGCTCTCCCCGGCCGCCGCCAGCCGCCGGGCCGCGCGCTCCGCGGCCCAGCCCTTGACGATGCCGGTCGGGTCGAGGCGGCCCTCGTAGCGCATGCTGAACCAGCCGTCGCTCGTCCGCTCCGCCTCGGCGCCCAGTTCGAGTACCTCGGCGACCATCGGATCGCAGTCCTCGACGGCCAGGTCACCCCGGGCCAGCCGGGAGACCTCGCTGTTCTCGCGGTAGGTGCTGAACACCTCGTCGACCCGGTGCAGCCCGGCGACCGCCTCCCGCAGCGCCGTCTGCACCTCACCGGGGTCCCCGCCGCGGACGTCGAAGGAGAAGACCGTCCCCATGACCTCCTCCGTATGACGCACCGCGGCGGGAGCTTGTGCCGATTCGGCCACCGTGTCAGCCACCGGCCTGGTCCAGGGCCGATTGCAGGGACTTCTTGTAGCCGTCGCTGGTGTAGGTCGCGCCGGAGACCGAGTCGATGTCCGCGCTGCCGGCCGCCACGGCCTGCTGGTTGAGCTTGGGCACGGCGAGGGCGGTCTTCTGGTCGCTCTCCCCGCCCTTGGGCGCCTGGACGGCCTCGGCCTTGGTGACCTTGCCGCCGCTCACCGTGACGCGGACCTGGACGGGGCCGTACTGGGTCTGGGACACGGAACCGGTGACCGTACGAGCGGCCTGGGCGTTGCCCGAGCCGGACCCGGCCGACGCGTTGGCCTTGTCGATGGCCGACTGGAGGGACTTCTTGTAGCCGTCGCTGGTGTATGTCGCGCCCGAGACCGAGTCGATCTCGGGGCTCTGCTTGGTGACGACCGCCTGGTTGAGCTTGGGGACGGACAGGGCGGTCTTCTCGTCGCTCTGCCCGCCCTTGGGTGCCTGGACCGCCTCGGCTTTGGTGATCTTGTTGCCTTCGACGGTGATGCGGACCTGGACGGGGCCGTACTGGGTCTGGGACACGGAACCCGTGACCGTACGAGCGGCCTGGGCGTTGCCCGAGCCGGACCCGGCCGACGCGTTGGCCTTGTCGATGGCCGACTGGAGGGACTTCTTGTAGCCGTCGCTGGTGTAGGTCGCTCCGGAGACCGAGTCGATCTGGGCGCTCTGTTTGGTGACGACCGCCTGGTTGAGTTTGGGGACGGACAGGGCGGTTTTCTCGTCGCTCTGCCCGCCCTTGGGTGCCTGGACCGCCTCGGCTTTGGTGATCTTGTTGCCTTCGACGGTGATGCGGACCTGGACGGCGCCGTACTGGGTCTGTGTCGCGTCCCCGGTGACCGTGCGGGTCCCGGCGGCCTGCGCGCCGCCCTGGGCGGAGGCCGCCGGCGGCTGGGCCGCGGCGCCGCCACCCGCCGCTGAGGCGGGGTCGGACGACGGTTTCAGCGACAGCAGCAGCACGACGCCGGACACGGTGGCGGCGCTCGCGAGCATGACACGCCGGATGGGGTGACTCTTCCTCATCGCTTCTAGGCTCCTGAAATCCCGTCGCTCACATCTCGAACGACTCGTGATGGATGCGGCGAGCGGGCACACCCGCACCGCGCAGTGCTTCGTACACGGACTGCGCGAAGCCGGGCGGCCCGCACAGGAACACGTCGTGCTTGTCGATGTCCGGCAGCTTCTGGCGCAGCCGGTCCGCGGAGATGTCCGGGCGTTCGCCGTCCGGGCTGTTGACCGCGTACATCAGCCGGGCCCCGCGCTCGTTCGCGATGGCGGCCAGTTCGTCCCACAGGGCCAGGTCCTGGGTGCTGTTGGCCCGGTAGAGCAGGGTGATGTCGCCGGAGGCGCCGGGGAGTGTCTCGAACAGCGCCCGCATCGGGGTGATCCCGACACCGCCGGCCACCAGCAGTACCTTGCCCCGGCTGCGGCGGGACGCGGTCAGCGCGCCGTACGGGCCCTCGGCCCACACCCGCGTGCCGGGCGTCAGCTCGCGCAGCCGTTCGCTGTGGTCGCCGATCGCCTTGACCGTGATCCGCAGCATGTCCGGGCGGGGCGCCGCCGACAGCGAGTACGGGTGGGAGCTGAACCGCATGCCGGGCGCCAGGAACCGCCAGCGGAAGAACTGGCCCGCCTCCGCGCCCATCCGGTGCAGCTTGCGCCCGCCGATCAGCACCGACACGATGCCCGGCGTCTCCTCGATGACCGCCTCGACATGCAACCGGTGCCGCCAGTTCAGCCGGATCGGCGTGAGGATCCGGTACCAGACGACCAGCGCCGTCACCGTGCCGTACAGGCCGTACCAGACGGTCTTCGCGACGGGCTCGACGGCGAAGTCGTTGCCGGTGGTCAGCTGGTGCCAGAAGGTCAGGAACACCGCCGCGTAGGTCAGCAGGTGCACGTGGTACCAGGTGTCGTACGGCATCCTGCGGCGCACGCCCCCGATCGACATCAGCCCGATGAGGAACAGCAGGCCGGTGCCGATGGCGGCCTTGCCCATGTCCGGCAGCTCGTTGATGGAGGTGATCGTCTGCTGGACGATGTCGCCGAGGCCCAGGCCGGCCTGGAGGGCGTAGCCCCACATGATCAGGAAGACATGGGCGAGGGTCAGGCAGAGCGTGTAGCGGCCGCTCATCGCGTGCCAGCGCGCCACCCGGTCGGAGCCCACCCGGCGTTCCAGCGCGGGCACCCGGGCCATCTGGAGGACCACGAGCGCCATGAGGTAACCGGCGAGCAGGCCGGTGATCCGGCCCGCGTTGAGGATCTTGCCGTTGTTGTCGCTGATGGACGGGGTGTTGGCCCACCACAGCCACAGCACACCGGCCGCGCCGGCCCAGACGGCGACCAGCAGGATGGTCGCCGGGGAGCGGCGCGGTCGGATGCGGCGCATCGTCTGGCGGCGGGCGGCACGGCCGCCTGCGAGCGTGCTGGTCACGGTTCCTCCGGGGCGGGCAAGGGGGGTGGTGTGGTCCCTTGGCCCAGAGATACGTGTGGGGAGGCCCGTGTGTTCAGCCGTACGAACTCGTACGCGCTCAGTACCGGGTGATGGCCGTCGGCCCGCTCGCGGTCCCGATCGCGAGGTGCGGATTCCGGTCCGGATCGGCCCACTTGAGGATCCGCCGCATCGCCTCCGACGGCACCGACACACAACCGGCCGTCGCTCCGCGCCCGTTGACGTGCAGGAAGATGCCGGCGCCCCGACCGCGTACCGGACGCTCGTAGTTGAACCCGATGACGAGGGCGTACGCGTACTGCTGCGCGTACGAGATCAGGTGCTCGGACTCGGCGGCACGGCAGTCGGCGGCGCGGGGCTCACTCCAGCGGTTGTAGAAGCGGGAGTCGTTGTCCTGGCACCACCAGGAGTTCTGCCGCACCGGGCGGTACTCGTACGCCGTCCCGCTCGGCGCCGCCTTGATCCCGAAGGCGTACGGCAGGTCGTACAGCCCCGTCGGTGTCGTGTTCGTGCCCTGTTCGCGCGAGGCGCCCTCGACGAGGCCGTTCGCGCCGAAGCGGGCCGGTGCAGAGCCGGTCTTCAGCCAGCGGCCGTCACGCCGGTCCCACCACGTCACCGTGCCCGACGTGGAGCCGGTCCCGGCCGCCACCGCGGTGATCAGCTGGGTGCCGCCCCCGGTGCCGGCCATCCTCGCGGGCAGCGGCGGGCCGCCGCCGGGTGCGGCACCGAGGGCGAGGAGGGACAGGGACGCGAGGGCGGCGACGACACCAGGGCGCATGGCTCAGACCGTAGACGGCGGGTGCGGCGACGGCAGCCCGGGTGGGCCATCCAGGCTGCTGCCCGGGATGCCTTCTCTTCGAAGGCGTACAGCAGCAGGTCGGTCATCCCGAACTCGTCCCTGGTGTTCCGCTCGGCGACCGTGATGAGGAAGGGACGCCAGAACGGGTCGCGGACGATGGAGTACCGGCTCCCTCCATGGCGCGATGGAACACCTCGGCGACGATGCGCCCGCCGACACCGGGTTGTCGAAGTCGGACGCGAGAAGGGGCTTGACATCGAGACGCCGGGCCATCCGCTGCCCCACACGGAAGTCGAACAGGCGCCGGAAGTCGGCGACCCAGGTGGTGGGAAGCCGCTCGAAGGTGCCCGCCTCGGGGTCGTTCAGGTCGGCCGGAGGCGGCGCGAGGATGCCGCTGGTGCCGGTGAAGCGGAACAGCAGCGGCAGCGTGACCCCGCCGTTGTCGAACTCCCGGTTCCAGTTGTAGGCGCCGCGCACCATGCTGTGGCCCAGCCGGTAGGCGGCCACGGAGAACTCGACCGGCATCGTCGGGTAGTCCTGCTCGTTCGGCGAGGGCTCGAAGAACTTGCGTGCCTTGGTGAAGACCTCCGTGAGGATGCCCTCGTCGACGATCCTGGGCAGGAAGTCGTGGCGCAGCACCCACTGGTAGTGCGGGGCAGCGTTTCGACCGCAGGTTCTACGAGGACGACGGGATCCCCTAAAGGGGGCTTAGCGGCAAGGGCAGGCCGGGCAGTCCGTCCATGCTTGTGGCGATGTGGTCCTTCTTGGCGAAGTACTCGCTGAGCGAGTCGTCGTCCTCGCGCGCGAAACGCTTGGCATGCAGGTCGCGGTCCGAGTCGTACGACATGTAGGGCACCGCGAACCCGCATGAGTCGCGGACGAGTTCGGCCCGCACGACGATGATCGCGCGCAGCCCGTGCGCGGTCGGATCGATGTCCGGGAATTGCGCGAGCAGATCCTTGAAGCGCGGATCGTCGCGGAAGACCGGCTCGCCGCGGCCGTGCACGCGCACGATGTTGGGCGGCCCCTGGAAGGCGCACCACATGAGGGTGATCCGGCCGTTCTCGCGCAGGTGCGCGATCGTCTCGGAGTGCGAACCGGCGAAGTCGAGGTAGGCCACGGTCAGTTCGTCGAGGATCACGAACGAGCCCTTGAGGCCTTTGGGGGAGAGGTTGACCGTGCCGTCACCGGACAGGGGGGCGGTCGCGGTGAAGAAGAGGGGCTGCGCCTCGATGAACGTGCGGAGCCGGCCGTCTATGCGCTCATAGTTCTTTCCCATGTCTAACGATTATGGGTGCAAGTCCTTTGTCTGTCTAAGGATTTGCGGGATGTGAGGGAACTTCGGGACCTCCGGCATCCACTGTGCGAAGACGCCCGTGGCCGCCCCGGCCGGCGCTTACACGGGGCGGCCACAGCGCCTGTCACGTCACTCGGTGACCGTGCAGGCGGCCAGGGAGTCCAGGCCCTGCGGCTTCTCGGCCGTGCGGCCGATCGCGGTGGCGATGCGGTTGACGGTGGCGATCCGCTTGTCCTCCAGCGGGCCGAGGATCGCGTTCTGGACGAAGTTCGGTCCGCCCTGGCCGACCGTGTCGACCAGCCGCTTGTCGGCCTCGGCGATCTGGGTGTCGAGGAGGGCGAGGTTGCGGTCCACCTCGGCCTGGGCGGAGGCGGGGATCGCGGGCAGCTGCGAGGCGACGTCGGGGCAGCTGACGGTGCCCGCCGCGCCGGCCTCACCGGTGTCCTCGCCGGTGTCCCCGCCGGCCTCCGGTGCGGCGGTCTGGCTCGGCGTGGCCTCGGCCTCGCCGCCCGCCTCCTCGCCCGCACCGGCCTCCTCGCCGGCGCCCGCTTCCGCGCCCGTGTCGGCGGCGCCGTCGGCGTTCAGGGTGCACGGCGCGAGCGCGTCGAGGCCCTGCGGCTTGTCCGCCGTACGGCCGATCGCGGTGGCGATGCGGTTGACGGTGGCCGTCCGCTTGTCCTCCAGAGGGCCGAGGATGGCGTTCTGGACGAAGTTGGCCCCGCCCTGGCCCACGGTGTCGACGAGCCGCTTGTTGGCCTCGTCGATCTGCGTCTGGAGCAGGGTCAGATTGCGGTCGACCTCGGCCTGCGCGGAGGCCGGGACGTCCGGCAGCTGCGAAGCGACGTCCGGGCAGGTGATCGTGCCCGGGCCGGCCAGCGTCCGAGCGTCCGTGTTGCCGCTCTTGGACGGCTCCCCGGCGAGGGCGGAGCCGGCGATCACCGCGCCGGTCAGTGCCACCGCGGCGGCGCCGCCGATCAACGCGACGCGACGCTTGTTGTATTTCGGAAGAGCCCTGGACATGCGGATGCCTCACTCGGGTCGGGGGGTCTCGTCGTTTTACAAACGCGGCGCCTGCGTTCGGCGAGAGATACGGGTAAGCGGTTTCCCGCGTTCAAGGGATCTTCAAATTTCCCGCACCCGGGACCCGGATTGACGAATCATGCAGAGTGCTGCATACTCATGCATATCAGCGAATGCACTGTGAGGAGAAACCCGTGACCGAGCGCGTCGTACTCGCCTACTCCGGTGGTCTGGACACCTCCGTCGCCATCGGTTGGATCGCCGAGGAGACGGGTGCCGAGGTCATCGCGGTCGCGGTCGACGTCGGCCAGGGCGGCGAGGACCTGGACGTCATCCGCAAGCGCGCGCTCGCCTGCGGTGCGGTCGAGGCCGAGGTCGCGGACGCCAAGGACGAGTTCGCCGACGAGTACTGCCTCCCGGCGATCAAGGCGAACGCCCTCTACATGGACCGCTACCCGCTGGTCTCCGCGCTCTCCCGGCCGACCATCGTCAAGCACCTCGTCGCCGCCGCCAAGAAGCACGGCGCCACCACGGTCGCCCACGGCTGCACCGGCAAGGGCAACGACCAGGTCCGCTTCGAGGCCGGCATCGTCGCCCTCGCCCCCGACCTCAAGTGCATCGCCCCGGTCCGCGACTACGCGATGACCCGCGACAAGGCCATCGCGTTCTGCGAGGAGAAGCAGCTCCCGATCGCCACCAGCAAGAAGTCCCCGTACTCCATCGACCAGAACGTCTTCGGACGCGCGGTCGAGACGGGCTTCCTGGAGGACATCTGGAACGGCCCGATCGAGGACATCTACGAGTACACCTCGAACCCGGCCGAGCCCCGCGAGGCCGACGAGGTGATCATCACCTTCAAGGAGGGTGTCCCGGTCGCCATCGACGGCAAGCCCGTATCGGTCCTCCAGGCCATCCAGCAGCTCAACGAGCGCGCCGGCGCCCAGGGCATCGGCCGGATCGACATGGTCGAGGACCGCCTGGTCGGCATCAAGTCCCGTGAGGTGTACGAGGCTCCCGGCGCGATCGCCCTGATCACCGCCCACCAGGAGCTGGAGAACGTCACCGTCGAGCGCGAACTGGCCCGCTACAAGCGGCAGGTCGAGCAGCGCTGGGGCGAACTGGTCTACGACGGCCAGTGGTTCTCCCCGCTCAAGCGCGCCCTGGACGGCTTCGTCAACGAGGCCAACCAGCACGTCTCCGGCGACATCCGCATGACCCTGCACGGCGGCCGCGCGATCGTCACCGGCCGGCGCTCCCAGTCGTCGCTGTACGACTTCAACCTCGCCACCTACGACACCGGCGACACCTTCGACCAGGCCGCGGCCAAGGGCTTCATCGACATCTACAGCCTGTCGTCGAAGATCGCCGCGCAGCGGGACCTCGCGTAGGCGATCGCGACCTCGCACAACCGATAGCGTGAATACCGCCTCCCTGACCGCCGGTCGGCAGGGAGGCGGTGGCACATCCACGACCATGCCTTGACCCGACCTGCCTTTGAGGAGCAACGCAAGTGAGCAGCAACAGCGGTGACGTACGGCTCTGGGGCGGCCGTTTCGCCGACGGTCCCTCCGAGGCCCTGGCGAAGCTGTCCGCGTCCGTCCACTTCGACTGGCGGCTCGCGCCCTACGACATCGCCGGTTCGCGTGCCCACGCGCGCGTGCTGCACACGGCGGGGCTGCTCACGCAGGACGAGCTCACCCGGATGCTCGCCGGGCTGGACCAGCTCGAAGCGGACGTGGCATCGGGCGAGCTCGTCGGCACCATCGCCGACGAGGACGTCCACACCGCCCTGGAGCGGGGCCTGCTGGAGCGCCTCGGCCCCGACCTCGGCGGCAAGCTCCGGGCCGGCCGCTCGCGCAACGACCAGGTCGCCACCCTCTTCCGCATGTACCTGCGCGACCACGCCCGCGTCATCGGCGGTCTGATCGCCGAGCTCCAGGACGCGCTGATCGGCCTGGCGGAGGCCCACCCGGACGTGGCGATGCCCGGCCGCACCCACCTCCAGCACGCCCAGCCGGTCCTGTTCGCCCACCACGTCCTCGCCCATGTCCAGCCCCTGTCCCGGGACGCCGAACGCCTGCGTCAGTGGGACGAGCGGACGGCCGTGTCGCCGTACGGATCGGGCGCGCTCGCGGGTTCCTCGCTCGGCCTGGACCCGGAGGCGGTGGCGAAGGACCTCGGCTTCGAGCACGGCAGCGTCGGCAACTCCATCGACGGCACGGCCTCCCGCGACTTCGTCGCCGAGTTCGCCTTCATCACGGCGATGATCGGGGTCAACCTGTCCCGTATCGCGGAGGAGATCATCCTCTGGAACACGAAGGAGTTCTCCTTCGTGACCCTGCACGACGCGTTCTCCACGGGCTCGTCGATCATGCCGCAGAAGAAGAACCCGGACATCGCGGAGCTGGCGCGCGGCAAGTCGGGCCGTCTGATCGGCAACCTGACCGGGCTGATGGCGACCCTCAAGGCGCTCCCGCTGGCGTACAACCGCGACCTCCAGGAGGACAAGGAGCCGGTCTTCGACTCCTGCGACCAGTTGGAGGTCCTGCTCCCCGCCTTCACCGGCATGATCGCCACCCTCACCGTCAACCGCGAGCGCATGGAGGAGCTGGCCCCGGCCGGCTTCTCGCTCGCCACCGACATCGCCGAGTGGCTGGTCAAGCAGGGCGTGCCGTTCCGGGACGCGCACGAGGTGGCCGGCGAGTGCGTGAAGGTCGCCGAGGCCGAGGGCAAGGAACTCGACGGCCTCACCGACGAGCAGTTCGCGAAGATCTCCGCCCACCTGACCCCCGAGGTGCGCTCCGTCCTCAACGTCCCGGGCGCCCTCGCATCCCGCAACGGCCGGGGAGGCACGGCCCCGAGTGCGGTGGCGGTCCAGCTGGCAGAGGTGAAGCAGGACGTGTCGGCCCAGCACGAGTGGGCCACAGCTAAGAAGAAGCGGTAGGGCAACGCCCTTCCAGGGGCGCGGGGCTGTATCGATGTGCGGCTCCGCCGCGTGGGCGCGACAAGCCACACACGACCCGCACTCGCCAAACACTGTACGAACCGAGCTCTGAGGCGGTAGTCGAAGGTCATCGCGGGTTACGTTGGTCATGAGCCACAAGGAGCCGACCCAACGGAGCCCCCGATGCCCTTCGCCCGACTGGCCACAGCGACAACCCCCACCTGCCACATCGGACTCGGCCTCGCCGCAGTCGGCCGCCCCGGCTACATCAACCTCGGCCGAGACCACGACCTCGGCGAGGACCGCGGCGTCGAGACGCTGCGCACCCGCACCCACGAACTCCTCGACGCCGCCTACGCCCAGGGCGTGCGCTACTTCGACGTCGCCCGCTCCTACGGCCGCTCGGAGGAGTTCCTCGCCGACTGGCTGAACTCCCGCCCCGACATCGACGACATCGTCGTCGGCAGCAAATGGGGCTACACCTACACCGCCGACTGGACCACCGACGCCGAACAGCACGAGGTCAAGGACCACAGCGTCGCCACGTACGAACGGCAGCGCGCCGAGACCGACGCGCTCCTCGGTGACCGGCTCGACCTCTACCAGATCCACTCGGTGACCCCGGACAGCCCGGCCCTCACCGACAAGGAACTCCACGCGAAGCTGGCCGAGGCCGCCGCGCAGGGCACCACCATCGGCTTCTCCACCAGCGGGCCCGCCCAGGCCGAGGCGATCCGGTCCGCGCTCGCCGTCACGGTCGACGGCGAGCCCCTCTTCCGTACCGTCCAGTCGACGTACAACGCCCTGGAGACCTCCGCCGCCCCCGCGCTGGCCGAGGCGCACGACGCCGGGCTCACGGTGATCGTCAAGGAGGCCATGGCGAACGGCCGGCTCGCGGAGCCGCACGCGCCGGAAGCGCTGAAGGCCGTGGCGGAAGAGACGTCTCTGGGCTGCGACGCGGTCGCCCTCGCCCTGATCCTGCGCGAGCCCTGGGCCGGCGTCGTCCTCTCCGGCGCCGCCACCCTGCACCACCTCGCCTCTAACCTGCACGCAGCCGTCGTCGACCTCGACGACGACCAGCTGACCCGGCTCGCGACGCTCGTGGAGGAGCCGGACGTCTACTGGGAGCGGCGCAGCCGGCTGCCCTGGCACTGAGAGAACCCCGCTGAGCGCACGGATGTGAGACGCACATGCCCGCGGTGAGACGCCGGTGTCTCATATGGTCTATGGTTGTCTCATGGCTGTCGATCGTGACCATGTGCTGCGCAGTGCCGCGGCCCTGCTGACCCGCAAATCCACCGCGACCATGGACGAGGTCGCCAAGGCGGCCGGGATCAGCCGGGCCACGCTGCACCGCCAGTTCGCCGGGCGCGACGCTCTCGTGCGCGCGCTGGAGGCGCTCGGCATCGCGGAGTGCGAAGCCGCCCTGGACGCGGCCCGCCTGGACGACGGGCCCGCGAGCGACGCCGTACGGCGCCTGGTGCGCGCGGTCGAGCCCGCCGCCCCGCTGCTCGCCTTCCTCTACACCGAGAACCAGCTGTTCGAGGGCGAGGAGCAGAACACGGGCTGGGCCCAGATGGACGACCGGATCTCGGCCCTGTTCCGGCGCGGACAGCTGAACGGCGAGTTCCGCATCGACCTCACGCCCGCCTGGCTGACCGAGGCACTGTACGGCCTGCTGGCCTCCGGCGCCTGGATGGTCCAGAGCGGCAAGGGCGCCCCGAAGGACTTCCACCACATGGTCGTCGAGCTGCTGCTCGGCGGCGCACTCCGGCATGCCGCACCACAGGAGTCCGCGATACAGAGCGAGGAATCATGACCAGCACCCTTCAGCCGGTGAACAGCACCGGGGCGGTGAAGGGCCCCGGCCGCTGGCTCGCGCTCTCCGTCCTGGTGCTCGCCGTGCTGTTGGTGGCCGTCGACGCGACCGTCCTCGGCCTCGCGACCCCCTACATCAGCGAGGACCTGAAGCCCTCCGGCACCCAGCTCCTCTGGATCGGTGACGTCTACTCGTTCGTCATCGCCGGTCTGCTCGTCTCCATGGGCAGCCTCGGCGACCGCATCGGCCGCAAGCGGATCCTGCTCATCGGTGCCACGGCGTTCGGTGCGGTGTCCGTGCTCAACGCCTACGCCACGACACCCGAGTTGATGATCGTCGCCCGGGCGCTGCTCGGCGTCGCCGGCGCGACCCTGATGCCGGCCACGCTCGCCCTGATCCGCAACATCTTCCACGACCCGCGCGAACGCAGCCTCGCCGTGGGTATCTGGGGAGCGACCGCCTCCGCGGGCACGGCGATCGGGCCGATCATGGGCGGCTTCCTTCTCGAACACTTCTGGTGGGGCTCGGTCTTCCTGATCAACCTGCCGGTGATGGCGGTCCTCGTCCTCGTCGGCGTCAAGGTGCTGCCCGAGTCGCGGAATCCACATCCCGGTCCTTGGGACATGCTCAGCGTCGTGCTGTCGCTCGTCGGCATGATCGGCATCGTGTACGCCGTCAAGGAGGCCGCCAGCCACGGCTTCACCTGGGAGCCGCTCGCCGCGGGCCTGCTGGGCGCGGGCGCCCTGTACGGCTTCGTACGCCGCCAGTTCACCCTGCCGACCCCGCTGCTGGACGTGCGGCTGTTCGGCAACCGCGGCTTCAGCGGAGCGGTCCTGTCCGACCTGCTGACCATCCTCGGCCTGTCCGGGCTGGTGTTCTTCCTCTCCCAGTACCTGCAACTCGTCCAGGGCAGGGGCCCGCTCGAGGCGGGCCTCGCCGAGCTGCCCGCCGCCGTGGGTGCGATGGCGGCAGGCCTGATCGCCGGCTCGGTGGCCCGGCGCTTTTCGGTCCGCTCCGTCGTCTCGGTCGGCCTCGCCGCTGTCGGCCTCGCGCTGGCCTCCCTCACCGTGATCGACCAGTCCACCGGCTACCCGCTCCTCGGAACGGCCCTGCTGTTCGTCGGCATCGGTGCGGGCTTCTCCTTCACGGTGACCGCCGACGTGATCCTGGGCTCCGTACCCAAGGAACAGGCGGGCGCCGCTTCGGCGGTGTCCGAGACGGCGTACGAACTGGGCGCGGCTCTCGGTATCGCCCTGCTCGGCTCGATCGTGACGGGCGTGTACAGGGGCTTCACCGGCCCGCCCGGCACTCCGGCCGAAGCCCACGAGTCGCTGGGCGGGGCGGTGGAGGCGTCGACGGGCTTGCCCGCGCACACGGCGGAGGCGGTGTTGGACGCGGCCCGGAGTTCGTTCGTGGACGGACTCGAGCTGGCGGCGGGGGTGGGGGCGGCGGTGCTGCTCACTGCGGCCGTAGCAGCATGGCTCCTGCTCCGAGGCCAACGGCTCGACAGCGCACCTTAAGGGGCGCGGGGAACTGCGCGACCAGCCACACACAACCCGCAGTCGCCAACCAGCCTCAACCACCCCCTACAACCGGCTTTAAGCCCGTTTTCGCCCCAACCTGATGGTCTTGGCTCCGTACCCGACGTCGTCCCCACGGCCGAAGGAGCCACCGACCATGACACGTCGCACACGCAATCTCCTCATCACCGGGGCCACAACCGACCCCACTTCGCAGCTGTGACCCCCGACGACAAGCTCCTCGAAGACGCCCTCTTCGAGGTCAAGCGAGTCATCGTCGGCCAGGACCGCATGGTGGAACGGATGTTCACCGCGGTCCTGGCCCGCGGCCACTGCCTGCTCGAAGGCGTGCCGGGTGTCGCGAAGACGCTCGCCGCGAAGACCCTCGCGCAGGTGGTCGGCGGACACTTCGCCCGCCTCCAGTTCACGCCCGACCTCGTCCCCTCCGACATCACCGGCACCCGGATCTACCGCCCTTCCCAGGAGACGTTCGACATCGAGCCGGGGCCGGTCATCGCCAACGTCGTCCTCGCCGACGAGATCAACCGCGCCCCCGCCAAGGTGCAGTCCGCGCTCCTGGAGGTCATGGGCGAGCACCAGGTCTCCATCGGCGGCACCACCCTCCCCGTCCCCGAACCGTTCCTCGTCCTCGCCACCCAGAACCCCATCGAGTCCGAGGGGGTGTACCGGCTGCCCGAGGCCCAGCGCGACCGCTTCCTGCTCAAGGTGGAGGTCGCCGCGCCCAGCGAGTCCGAGGAGCTCGCCATCCTCTACCGGATGAGCGTCGACCCGCCCCGTCCGCGCCGCGTCCTCACCCCCGATCGGGTTGTCGCCCTCCAGCGCACCGCCGACGAGGTGTTCGTGCATCACGCGGTCGCCGAGTACGCCGTACGACTCGTCTGCGCGACCCGCGAACTCGCCGGGCCCGAGAGCCGGTTGGCGCACGGCGCGGGCCCGCGGGCCACGCTCGGCCTGATCGCCGCCGCCCGCGCGCTCGCCCTGTTGCGCGGCCGGGGCTACGTACTCCCCGACGACGTAAGGGACTTGGCGCACGAGGTGATCGACCACCGGCTGGTCCTCTCCTTCGACGCGCTCGCCGACGGCATCGGCCCGGGCGAGATCCTCGACGACGTCCTGGCGGCGGTGCGGCAGCCGCAGATCAGTCCGCGCCAGGCGGCCGCTCAGGAGGGCGCTCGGGGCGGCTCTCAGGAAGTCTCCCGGGGGGCAGTGGCATGACTCCTACCCTGCGCGAGCTCACCCCCGAACAGGCCCTGAAACACCTGGAGTTGCTCTTCACCCGCCACCCGGACGGACTCCTCCAGGGCGACCACACCAGTCTCCTGCCCGGCCCCGGCAGCGAGGTCGCGGAGACCCGGCCGTACGTCATCGGCGACGACGTACGCCGGATGGACTGGAACGCCACCGCGCGTACCACCGTCCCGCACGTCCGCCTCACCCTCGCCGACCGTGAACTCACCACCTGGATCGTCCTCGACGCCTCCGCGAGCATGGACTTCGGCACGGCCCGGATGGAGAAGCGGGACCTGGCGGTGGGGGCGGCGGCGGCCGTCGCGTTCCTCACCGAGCGGGCGGGCAACCGGCTCGGCGCACAGATCACCGGGCCGAGCGGCATCCGGCGCATCCCGCCCCGCACCGGGCGACGGCACCTCCTCACGATCCTGCGCGCCGCGCTGGACCGACCGCGTGTGGCGCCCGGGACGGCCGACTCCACCCTCTCCGACGCCCTGCGCGAGCTGCGCGTCCTGCCCGGGCGGGGACTGGTCGCCGTAGTCTCCGACTTCCTGGAGAGCGGCTGGGAGCAGCCCCTGCGGACCGTGGCCCACCGTCACCAAGTACTCGCCGTCGAGACCGTCGACCCGCGTGAACTGGAGCTGCCCGCCGTCGGGTTGCTCACCGTCGTCGACCCCGAGACCGGACGCCGACGCGAAATCCCCACGCACGCCCGGCGGTTGCGCGAGCGGTACGCCGAGGCCGCGCTGGAGCAGCGGGCCGTGATCAAGCAGTCCATCCGCCGTGCGGGCGCCGCGCACCTCAGGCTGCGCACGGACGGGGACTGGGTGCGGGAGGTCGTGCGGTACGTCGAGGACCAGCGGCGCCGAGCGGGAGGCGGCGCCGCATGACGCATACGGCCACTCGAGGGAAGGAGGGATCATGGGTCTGCGTGCGCCCGGCTGGCTGCTGCTCCTGGTGCCGCTCGCCGCACTGATCGGCGCCTATCTGCTGGTCCAACGCCGCCGCGGGCGGTACGCCGTCCGCTTCACCAACCTCGACCTGCTCGACAAGGTGGCGCCCAAGCGGCCGGGTTGGCGCCGGCATGTCCCGGCGGGAGCCTTCTGCGCCATGCTCGCCCTGCTGGTGCTGGGCTTCGCCCGGCCGACGGCCGAGGTCCAGGTGCCCCGGGAACGGGCGACCATCGTCGTCGCCTTCGACACCTCCGGGTCCATGGAGGCCACCGACGTCGAACCCACCCGGTTCGAGGCCGCCCAGCGCGCCGCCCTCACCTTCATCGACCGGCTGCCCGAACGCTTCAACACCGGGCTGGTCTCGTTCAGCGGATCCGCCACGGTCGCGGTGCCGCCGACCACCGACCGAGCGGTGCTGCGCTCGGCCGTGGAGCAGCTCACCACAGGCCAGGGCACGGCGATCGGCGAGGCGGTCATCGCCGCGCGGGACGCGATCCGGGCACTCGACCAACAGGCCGAGACCGAGCCGCCGCCCGCGCACATCGTCCTGCTGTCCGACGGCTCCAACACCGTGGGCCGCTCGGTCGAGTCGGCGGCGGCGGAGGCGGCGGCCGACCGGATCCCGGTCTCGACGATCGCCTACGGCACGGCGGACGGCGTCGTCGACCTCGGCGACGGCCGACTCCTCCAGGTCCCCGTGGACGGCCCCGCCCTGGAGAACCTCGCCTCCGGCACGGGCGGCGACTATCACGAGGCCGCGACGGGAGAGGAACTCCAGGCCGTCTACGAGGACATCGGCAGCTCCGTCGGCCACCGCACGGAGGAACGCGAGATCTGGCAGTGGTTCGTGGCAGCGGGCCTCGGCACGGCACTGATCGCGGCCGCGACATCACTGCTGTGGTTCTCCCGCCTGCCGTGAGGGGCACCGAGGGAACTCCCGGACCCGGCTCACCGCACCGGCATCGAGGGCAGCTCCCGGCCCACCGCCCGAACCGACGCCGACGGCAGGTCCCGGCCCACCGACCAAGGAGGCAGACCGTGACAGACCCCGAGTACTCCGGCCCGCCGGGCTCTCCAGATTCCGGCGCCCCCACCCGTCCCCCCGGCCGCACCGACCCGACGGGCCCGAAGCCGCCGGAGGGCCAGGCGGACCCGAACTCCGAGGTCCCGTCGTCGGCCTCACCTGGACCGGGCGAGCCCGCGGAGTCCGTGGCTGCTCCCGGCCCTGTCGGACCCCTCGGTCCCGCGACCACTCCCGGTCCCCTCGATCCCGCGACCGCCCCCGGCCTCGGTATGCCCCCGGTCACACCTCAGCTCGGCGAACCTCCACCACCACCCACACCCGACGCGCCCACCGCTCCTCACCAGAACAACACCTCCGCCGGCACCCCACTCCACCCCGATACTTCAGCGAACGAGAACCCGCACCGGGCCGAAACCGCAGCGGACGGCCACCCGCAGCCGACCGGTGCCACACCAGACAGTGCCGCGCCCCACGTCACCGATGCCCCAGACCAACCCCTCGCCGACCCTCCCCTCGGCCTCGGCCAACCCCGAGGCCCGTCCTTCCTCCCCGCGGAGCGGCCTTCCCTTCCCGCTCGCCCCGCACCGCACACGCCGCTGCCCTCCCCGCCGCCGTCCCCGACCTCGCACGTCCCCGTCCAGCCCTCGGGCACCCGCACCCGCACCTCCCGTCCCGTTACCACCGCGATCCTCGCCGCCGTACTCGCGGGCGGCATCGCCGGACACGCCGCCGGAGCCCTCGGTGACAGCGACCCCGCCGCGCCCGCCGCCGCGCGCCAGGCCGGTGATCTCGAAGCCGTCGCCGCCCGGGTCCTGCCCAGCGTGGTCTCCGTCCGGACGGAGGGCGGGCAGGGCTCCGGGTTCGTCTTCGACGAGCGCGGGCGGATCCTCACCAACGCCCATGTGGTGGCCAGCAGTTCACGGGTCACCGTCGAACTCCAGGACGGGCGCAGGCTCAGCGCCGAGGTCCTCGGCGACGACCCCGAGCACGACGTGGCCGTACTGGAGCCGGAGACGGCCCGCGGGCTCAGCGCCGCCGACCTCGCCACCCGCACCCGCCCCGGCGTCGGCGACACCGTCCTCGCCATCGGCTCCCCGCTCGGTCTGAGCGGCACCGTCACCTCCGGCATCGTCAGCGCCCTGGACCGCTCCGTACGGCTCGGCGAAGGCAGCGGCGGCGGACAGCGGCGCGCCCTCCAGACCGACGCGTCGATCAACCCGGGCAACTCCGGCGGACCGCTGGTCGACGCCGAGGGACAGGTCATCGGCATCAACACGGCCATCGCGACGTTGGACCAGCAACGGGGCGGCTCCATCGGCATCGGCTTCGCCATCCCCGTGGCCGACGCCGCGGCGGCCGCACGGACGATCATCGACGGAGGCTGAGGTGGGGCGGACATGAGACTGCTCGTGGTCGAGGACGAGGAGGACCTGGTCGTCGCGCTCAAGGTCGGGCTGAGCAGGGCCGGTTACGCGGTCGACGTCGCCCCGGACGTCGATACCGCGACCGAGAAGCTCGCCGTCAACGACTACGACCTGGTCCTGCTCGACCTCAACCTGCCCGACGGCGACGGCTTCGCGGTCTGCCGCGTCATCCGCACCACCCCGGGCGGCCCCCGCATCCTCATGCTCACCGCCCGCGACCGCCTCGCCGACCGGGTACGCGGCCTCGACGAGGGCGCCGACGACTACGTCGTCAAACCCTTCGCCCTGCCCGAACTCCTCGCCCGCATCAGGGCGTTGCTGCGCCGCGAGGACGGCGGCACCTCGGTCGTCGAGGTCGGCGAACTCCGCCTGGACACCGCCCGCTTCGAGGCCTACCGCGGCGACCGCCGACTCCCGCTCACCCCCAAGGAGTTCAGCGTCCTGCACTACCTGATGACCCGCCCCGGCCGCGTCGTACCGGCCGAGGAACTGCTCGAACACGTCTGGGACGAGTACGCCGACCCGTTCACCAACACCGTGCGCGTCACGGTCGGTTCCCTGCGCCGCAAGGTCACCGGAGAGGAGGAGCCCCTGATCGAAACGGTGATACGGCAGGGCTACCGACTGAGGGACACCCCATGAAACGGCCCTCGCCGAACTCGCCGAGCTCGTCGCACTCGCCGAAGCGACTCCGCATCCGACTCCGCCTCCCCCTCCGTCTCCCCGCCTTCACCCACACCATCCGCTTCCGCCTCACCGTCCTCTACTCCGGCCTCCTGTTCGTCCTCACCGCCCTCGTCCTCGGCGGGGTGTACGTCGCGGTGGAGCGCAGCGGCGACGCCCACCCGGTCACCAAGGAGTACTCGGCGTCCAAATACGTGGGTGACCGGTACGTCGGTCAGATCCAGGTGGCGCGGGTCGAGGAGGTCGAGGCCGCCGTCAACTACGAGACCCTCGCCAACCTGCGCCGCTTCTCCTATGCCGTCCTCGGCGGAGTCGCCGTCGCCAGCCTCGCCCTCGGCTGGATCCTCTCCGGCCGCGCCCTGCGCCCCGTCCGCGCGATCTCCCGTACGGCCGCCGAGATCCAGGCCACCGACCTCTCCCAGCGCATCCGCCTGACCGGCCCCAAGGACGAGCTGCGCGACCTCGCCGACACCGTCGACTCCATGCTCGACCGGCTCGACGAGGCGTTCCGCGCCCAGCGCCAGCTCATCGACGACGCCTCCCACGAACTGCGCAGCCCGCTCGCCATCATCCGGGCGAACCTGGACGCCGTACTGACCGCCGAGGAGTCGGACGAGGAGGAGCGGCGCACCGCCGCACGCGGCGTGGACCGGGCCACCACCCGGATGACCCGGCTGGTCGAGGACCTGCTCGCCACCTCCCGCCGCAGTGCGCCCGCCCTCGCCGACGCCGACGTGGACCTGGCGGCCGCGGCCGCGGAGGCCTGCGAGGAGTTCGCCCCACTGGCCACCGAACGCGGCCTCGTCCTGCACCGCCGTCTCACCACCGGCCTGACCGCCATCGGCGACCACGACGCGCTGCGCCGCGCCGTCGGCAACCTGCTCTCGAACGCCGTACGACTCGCCCCTCCCGGCACCCGCATCTCGGTCGCGGCGGGCCGCTCCGGAAGCTGGCTGTGGACGGCCGTACGGGACGAGGGGCCCGGCATCCTGGACGACGACCAGGCCCGGGTCTTCGACCGGTTCTGGCGAGCCAGAACCGGCGGCGGCGGACGCGATCGGCACGCCGGGCTGGGCCTCGCCATCGTCCGGCAGATCGTCGAGTCGCACGGCGGTCAGATCCGGCTGTTCTCGCGCGTCGGCGAGGGCTCGACCTTCGTCCTGTGGTTCCCGGCACCCGGCGACAAACACCCGAACGGCGGGCCGCCCGAAGAGCAGCCCGCCGTATAGCCGTACGAGAAAGCAGCACGCGAAAGCCGTACGCGAACAGCCGTATGGGAAAACCGCTTACGCGGCTTACGCGGCCTTCGCCTTGGTGGCGTACATGTCCACGTACTCCTGCCCGGACAGCCGCATGACCTCGGTCATCACCGAGTCGGTCACGGCCCGCAGGACATAGCGGTCGCGGTCCATGCCCTCGTACCGGGAGAACTCCATCGCCTCGCCGAAGCGGACCGTGACCCGGCCGGGGCGCGGGAAGCCGGAGCCGCCGGGCTGGATCTTGTCCGTGCCGATGATGGCGAACGGGACGACGGGCGCGCCGGTCATCATGGCCAGCCGGGCGATGCCCGTACGGCCCCGGTAGAGCCGGCCGTCGGGGGAGCGGGTGCCCTCCGGGTAGATGCTGAAGACCTTGCCCTCCTCCAGCACCCGGCGGCCGGTCATCAGCGCCGCGACCCCGCCGCGCCCGCCGTCGCGGTCGACCGGGATCATGCCGCAGCCCGTGAAGAACCAGGCCATCAGGCGGCCCTTGACGCCCTTGCCGGTGACGTACTCGTCCTTGCCGATGAAGAAGACCTGACGGTCGCAGAACAGCGGCATGATCATCGAGTCGATGAACGTGAGGTGATTGCCGGCCAGAATGACCGGACCCTCGCCCGGGATGTTCTCCGCGCCTTCCACCCGTGGGCGGAACATCAGGCGCATGATCGGTCCGAGCACTGCCTTGATGAGCGCGAAGCGGGACAACGGGCCCTCCGGTGTCAAAGGGGTGCGGGATAAGTCTGTGCAGGTGAGGACATTACTCGCGCCCGCCGGGGTTGCGCACATCGGACGCGGCGGGTTCACCGAGGTCTTACGCACCGTCGACCCGTGTTTACCTGCGGTGGCACGCCGTCGCCCGCCGGTAACCCGGCTGGAACGATGTGACGCAGGTCGCGTACCCCGCGCCGCGGCCACGAACCCGACAGGGCGTCAGGCATCTGTTCCCGTACGACATCACGCGTCACCCGCGTGTTCCGCTGCGGGTCTCCCGCTCGCCATGGACACGCCCCTACGATCGGCGCGCATGGTCGGGCCGATGGCAGGAGGGCGTTCATGGGAACGCAGGGGTCGCAGGAGTCGAACGAGCAGGCGCACGGCACCGGACGACGGGCGCTCCTCGGAGCGGCGGTGCTCGGCGCGGGCGGAGCGGTCCTCGGACTGTCCGGCGCGGCGCGGGCCGCGGACGCCGGGTACGGGGGCGGGGTGGGGAGCCTTCCCGTGCCCACGGTCATCGGCCACCGGGGCGCCAGCGGCTACCGCCCCGAACACACCTTCGGCTCCTACCAACTCGCCCTCGACCTGGGCGCCGACATCGTCGAGGCCGGCGACCTGGTGCCCACCAAGGACGGTCACCTCGTCTGCCGCCACGAGCCGGAGATCGGCGGCACCACGGATGTCGCCGACCACCCCGAGTTCGCCGCCCGCAAGACCACCAAGGTCCTCGACGGCGTCTCCACCACCGGCTGGTTCACCGAGGACTTCACGCTCGCCGAGCTGAAGACGCTGCGCGCGATCGAGCGCATCCCGGCCAACCGCCCGCACAACACCCTCTACAACGGCCGCTGGGAGATCCCCACTTTCGAAGAGGTGCTGAAGTGGCAGGACGAGCAGACCCGTAAGCGCGGCAAGCAGGTCTGGATCTACCCCGAGACCAAGCACCCCACCTACTTCCGCAAGCTGGGCCTCGGCCTGGAGGAGCGGGTCGCCAAGCTGCTGCGCAAGTACGGCAAGGACAAGAAGAACTCCCCGGTCATCCTCCAGTCCTTCGAACCGACCGGCATCCAGCGCTTGAACAAGCTGGTGGACAACCCGCTGGTGGTCCTTCTCTCCAGCGCCGGCAGCCGCCCCGGGGACTTCGTCGAGACGGGCGACCCGCGCACCGTCGCCGACCTCGTCACCCCCAAGGGCCTCAAGGAGATCGCCTCCTACGCCCAGGGCATCGGCCCGACCCTCGACCTGGTCGTCCCGCGCGACTCGGCCGGCAAGCTCACCACGCCGACCACCCTGGTCAAGGACGCCCACGCGGCGGGCCTGATCCTGCACCCGTACACCATGCGCAACGAGAACCCCTTCCTGCCCGCCGACTTCCGCAAGGGCTCGGACGCGGACGCCTACGGCGACGTCTTCGGCGCCTTCAAGGCCTACTTCGCCACGGGCATCGACGGCGTCTTCACCGACAATCCGGACACCGGCCTGCTGGCCCGCGAGGACTTCGTCAACAGCTGAGCGACCGGCCCCGGATGGGGTGACAGTCGGCCACCCGGGCAACCCGCGGCCCGGGCGGCCACGTCCGTCCGCATATGACGCACGACCTGGTCGCCACCCTGCGCCCGCTCCTCACCTCCGAAGCCTCGGCCGAGGCGCATGCCACCGGAATGGAACCGGGCGACCTGGAGCAGGCGGTCTGGCTCCGCCTCCTGGAGCACCTCGACACCCAGGGCCCGCCCCGCGACCCGCAGGACTGGCTGCGCCGGGCCGTCCGCTCCGAGTCCCGCCGCGCCCGCCGTACGACCCGATTCGAGCGGCCGTACGAGAGCGAGCCCGCCGACGACGGCGACCGCACCCCCGAACACCTCGCCCTGGCCGCCGCCCGCCGCCGCGCCCTGCACGACGCCGTGCGCCGCCTGCCGGGCCGCTGCCCCCGTCTGATGGCGGCACTCCTCTCTCCCGAGGACCTGACATACCGGGAAATCGCGGGGGAGTTGGGTATGTCACAGGGCAGTCTTGGCCCGGAACGTTCCCGATGTCTGGGATGTCTGCGTCGATTGCTCACGCCGGAGGTTGCGGCGCGCGAAGCGCGGGGATAGGAGTGAGGGACAACAGGCGATCAGGTGAGCGGGAGGCGTGCGCACATGGGCATGAGCGTGACCATCTCGGCGGCGACCGAGCAGGACGCGGAGCAGATCTTCAGGTTGCAGTACCTGTGCTTCCAGAGCGAGGCGGCGCTGTACGGTAACTACCGCATCGACCCGCTCGTCCAGACCATGGACTCCGTCCGCACGGAGGTCGCCTCCGACTGCGTCTTCGTGGCCCGGCTGGGTGACGAAGTGGTCGGCTCGGTGCGCGGCTCCGTGACCGAGGACGGCGCCGCGGCCATCGGCAAACTCTGCGTCCACCCCCGCCTCCAGGGCCACGGCATCGGAGCCCGTCTCCTCCGGGCAGCCGAGTCGGCCCTCGCGGAGGAACGTGGCGCCAGGAAGTTCCGCCTCCACACCGGCCACCGCAGCGAGGGCAACCTGCGCCTGTACCGCCGAGTGGGCTACGAGACGGTGGGCACGTCCAGGGGCGCGGACGGCGTAGAGATGATCGTCCTGGAGAAGCTGGCGGGAACTTACGCAGCTACGGCGTGAGGAGAGGCCCCTTAGGGGGGCGGGGCTGTATCGATATGCGGCTCCGCCGCGTGGGCGCGACAAGCCACAACGGGCCCGCACCCGCCTGACAACCTCAGGTGGCATCCCCTTGTCGCGCACCCTTCCGCAACCAGTACATGGCAGACACCGGCAAGATCACCGGGATGAAGAGGTACCCGATCCCGAAGTCCGACCACACAGTCGCATCAGGAAACGCGGACGGCTCGACCAACGTCCACGTACCGACGGTCAGCACCCCCGCCAACTCGAACCCGCAGCACACCAGCGCCGCCCTGCGCGCAGCCTCCCCACCCCGCACCAGCGAGTACGTGATGAACCCGTAGACCACCCCCGCCACCGCGGACAGTGAGTACGCGAGCGGGGCGTGGTCGAACTCGGTCGAGATCTGCACCGCCGAGCGCGACACCGCCCCGACGACCATCACGCCGTACAGCCAGACCAGCAGCATCCCCGGCCCGCTGATCAGCCGCGTCCGCTTCTCTTCCGCCACGGCCGCCTCAACTTCCCCAGATGTCATAGAGCCGCACCTCCAGCACGGCCAGCACCACCCCGCCGGCGGCCACCGTCACCGACCCCCACCGCGTCCGCTCGGCCAGCGACATGAACCCCACCGCCGGGACACACGCGAACGCGCCCAGCAGATACGCCACGAAGATCGTCGTGCCCTGCTCCGGCTTCTCGCCCCGCGCCAGCTGCACGATCCCGATCACCAGCTGGACCAGGGCCAGCACCGACACCACGGCCATCCCGATGAAGTGCCAGTCCTTCGTGGGCTGATCACGGTACGCGGCCCAGCCGCACCACGCGGCGAGCAGCAGTGCGGCGACGCCGGTCGCGAGCGTCAGGGCATCAAGCATGCCGCGACCCTATTACGGGCCAAAAGGCCAGATGCGGCCGACCCCGGCGTGCACCGTAGGGTCGAGGGCATGAAGATCCACGCACAAGCCCTCCTGTTCGACAACGACGGAACCCTCGTCTCCTCCCTCGCCTCGGTGGACCGCTGCTGGACGCAGTGGGCGGTGGAGTACGGGATCACCGTCGAGGAGTTCGCGCGGGTCGAACTGCACGGCCGGCCGGCCGCCGAGATAGCCGCCGACCTGCTGCCCGCCGGCATCGTCCCGGAGGCCGTCGCGCGGATCGAGCAGCTGGAGGTGGACGACGTACCCAACGACGGCGTTCACTTGCTGCCCGGCACCCGGGCCTTCCTCGACGCGCTGCCTGCCGACCGCTGGGCCGTGGTCACCTCCGCCACCCGGCGCCTGGCCGAGGCCCGGCTCGACGCCGTCGGCATCCTGCCCAAGACGCTGATCGCCGCCGACGACATCACGCGCGGCAAGCCCGACCCCGAGCCCTACCTGCTCGCCGCCCGCCGGCTGGGTGTCGACCCGGCCCGCTGCGTCGTCTTCGAGGACGCCCCGGCAGGTCTCCAGGCCGGCCGCGCCGCCGGGATGACCACCGTGGCATTGACCACAACTCACCAGGCCCACGAGCTCTCCGCCGACCTCGTGGTCAAGGACCTGTCGGCCCTGTCCGCCCTGGTCACCGACGCGGGAGTGGAGATCTCCGGCCGCGGCTGACGGCTGTCCGCCGCTGTCCGGCATGCGGACGGCGGCGCTTTGCCTGGACCGTACATCTGCTTTACTGATCACATGACCACGACGAGCCACCGCAGCCCTGCGACCGAGGCGACCATGCCGCCCGGTGCTCGTTGTCTGTGTCGAATGTGCGCCTTCTAGAGGGCCCTCGCACCACCATCCGCTCGAGCCTCGCGCCCCGAAGCGAGCCGCCGTGGCATGTCCGTACGCCCTGAGCCGTACGTGACGTAAAGCCCCCGCGCACGTGTTCTCCCCGGTTCCAACGCCTCCGCGAGAACCGTGTCGCGTCCCTGAACGAATGCACCCCTGCCAGGGCACACCCACGCCCTGCGCACGACAGTGACGGAAACCCACGTGATCACCACCTCGGGCCTCACCAAGGTCTACCGCTCCCGCGGTCGCGAGGTCACCGCCCTCGACGGCGTCGATCTCCACGTCCGCGAAGGCGAGGTGTACGGCGTCATCGGCCAGTCCGGCGCCGGCAAGTCCTCGCTCATCCGCTGCGTCAATCTGCTGGAACGGCCCACCGCCGGGACGGTGACCGTCGCCGGGCAGGACCTCACCGCCCTCGCGGGCCGTGGATCCCGCGCGAGCAAGGAACTCCGCCTGGCGCGCAGCCGTATCGGCATGGTCTTCCAGCACTTCAACCTGCTGTCCTCGCGGACCGTGCGGGACAACGTCGAGCTGCCGCTGGAAATCCTCGGCCAGTCGGGCAAGGAACGTTCCCGCAGGGCCCTGGAGCTGCTCGACCTCGTCGGCCTCGCCGACCAGGCGGGGGCCTTCCCCGCCCAGCTCTCCGGCGGCCAGAAGCAGCGCGTCGGCATCGCCCGCGCCCTCGCCGGCGACCCCAAGGTGCTGCTGTCCGACGAGGCGACCAGCGCCCTCGACCCGGAGACCACCCGCTCGATCCTCCAGCTGCTGCGCGACCTGAACCGGCAGTTGGGCCTGACCGTCCTGCTCATCACCCACGAGATGGACGTCGTGAAGTCGATCTGCGACTCGGCCGCGCTCATGGAGAACGGCCGCATCGTCGAGTCCGGCACCGTCAGCGAACTGCTCGCGACCCCGGGCTCCGAGCTGGCCTCCGCGCTGTTCCCGGTGGGCGGCGAGGCATCCGGCGACGACCGCACCGTCGTCGACGTCACCTTCCAGGGCGAGGCCGCCACCCAGCCGGTCATCTCCCAGCTCTCGCGCACCTACCACATCGACATATCGATCCTCGGCGCCGCCATCGACACCGTCGGCGGCCTCCAGGTCGGCCGGATGCGCATCGAACTGCCCGGCCGCTACGAGGACAACGTCGTACCGATCGGCTTCCTGCGCGAACAGGGCCTGCACATAGAGGTACTGGGCCAGGAGGCCCTGCTGGTGAAGGACGGTGCCAAGTGACCTGGGCCCAGATGCAACCCCTTCTCCAGCAGGCGTGTTGGGACACGCTCTACATGGTCGGCTGGTCCACGCTCATCGCCGTCGTCGGCGGCCTCCCGCTCGGGGTTCTCCTCGTCCTCACCGATCGCGGCGGGATCCTCCAGAACGTCGTCGTGAACAAGGTCATCGGGCAGGTCGTGAACATCGCCCGCTCGATGCCGTTCATCATCCTGATGGTCGCGCTGATGAACTTCACCCGCTCCATCACCGGGACGACCATCGGCCGCGAGGCCGCCATCGTGCCGCTCGCCATCGGGGCGATCCCCTTCTTCGCACGCCTCGTCGAGACGGCTGTCCGCGAAGTGGACGGCGGGCTCGTCGAGGCCGTGCAGGCGATGGGCGGCAACACCTGGACGGTCGTCCGCAAGGTCCTCGTACCCGAGTCCCTGCCGTCGCTGATCTCCAGCACCACCACGACGATCGTCGCGCTCATCGGCTACTCGGCGATGGCCGGCACGGTCGGCGCCGGCGGCCTCGGCGACATCGCCATCCGCTACGGCTACCAGCGCTTCGAGGTCGAGCTGATGTGGATCACGGTCGCGATCCTCGCCGTCGTCATCTCGCTGATCCAGTTCGCCGGCGACTACGCGGCGCGCTTCCTGCACCGGCGCGGCGGCCGATCGGGCCCCGCGCCGAGGCTGCGGCTGCTGAAGGCGTCCACGGCGCCGGGCAAGACCGTCTGAGCCACCCCTCCCAGATCCCCCCGTCCACCCATCACGGGGTCGCACCTCCCAGAAGGAAAGGCACTTCTCGTGCGTAACACCGCCAAGATCACCACCGCCGTCCTCGCCGCCGGAACCCTCACCCTCGGGCTCACCGCATGCGGCTCGGACCAGGGCTCCGCCTCCGCCTCCGCCGACACCAGCGGCCCGCTGGTCGTCGCCGCGAGCCCCACCCCGCACGCGGAGATCCTCACCTACGTCAAGGACCACCTGGCGCGGAAGGCGGGCCTGGACCTGGAGGTCAAGGAGTTCACCGACTACGTCCTGCCGAACACGGCGACCGTAGACGGTTCGGTGGACGCCAACTACTTCCAGAACCAGCCGTACCTCGACGACTTCAACCAGAAGAACGGCACCCACATCGTGCCGGTCGTCACGGTCCACCTGGAGCCGCTCGGCCTGTACTCGCACAAGTTCAAGAGCGCCGAGGACATCAAGAGCGGCGCGACCGTCGCCGTCCCGAACGACACCGTGAACGAGGCGCGCGCCCTGAAGCTGCTCGCCGCGAACGGGCTCATCACCCTCAAGGACGGCGTGGGCAACGAGGCGACCCCCGCCGACATCACCAAGAACCCCAAGAACCTCGAGTTCAAGGAGCTGGAGGCGGCCCAGACCCCGCGCTCCCTTCAGGACGTGGACGCCGCGGTCATCAACGGCAACTACGCCATCGAGGCCGACCTGTCGCCGGCCAAGAACGCCCTCGTCCTGGAGTCCGCGAAGAACAACCCGTACGGCAACTTCCTCGCCGTCAAGGACGGCGGCCAGGACGACCCGCGCGTCAAGAAGCTTGCCAAGCTCCTCACCTCCGCCGAGGTCAAGAAGTTCATCGAGGACAAGTACAACGGCGCCGTCCTCCCGTCCTTCTGAATCCTCCTGGCGCGCCCCGCCACGCACGGGGTCCGCTCCCTCACTTGGGGTGGACCCCGTCGTGCGGTTCGGTGTTCACATGCTGCATGCTGGGCAGTTCAGCAGGCCCTCAAGGTTTCCTCACGGTTACGGAGCGCGCATGACGAGCACCTTCCCCAACATCTCCATCAGCACGGAGCGGTTGGTGCTGCGTCCCTTCGATGAGGACGACGTGCCCGCACTGGTCGAGATGATGAACGACGAGCAAGTCACCGCGTGGACCTCCGTGCCGCAGCCCTACACCGAGGACGATGCCCGAAGCTGGATCACCCGGATCGCCCCGGCCGAACGCGCCGAGGGCCGCGGCATCGTCTTCGCCGTCACCGAGTTCCTCACCCAGCGTCTGGTCGGAATCGTGCATCTGCAGAACACGAACTGGCGCGTCCGCTCCAGTGAGATCGCCTACGTCGTCGCCCCCTGGGCCCGTGGCGAGGGGTACGCCTCCGAGGCCACCCTCGCCACCGCCCAGTGGCTCTTCGGCGACCAGAAGTTCGAGCGGCTGGAGCTGCGCACCGCGGCCGACAACACCGCCTCCCAGCAGGTGGCCCAGAAGATCGGCGGCATCAGCGAGGGCGTGCTGCGCAACTCCTGGATAGCGCGGACCAGGACCGAGAGCGGGGAGTGGGCCGACGTACGCACCGACGTCATCGTCTGGAGCCTGCTGCCGGAGGACCTCGCCGGTGTCGGAGACCAACTGGCCGACACCGGCGGTTTCACGTCGTACTCGGACTGGAATTGACTGATTCGGGGCGAGGGTGGGGAAACCGCTTCCCGGCGCCACCAGGTACCCTCACGGAACCCGCTCGCGGGTTGCCCCGCGACGACCTGCGAAAACCCCTGGAGACTGAGAGACGATGGCCGACCGGGTCACGGTGATCGGCTGGGACGGCTCGCCGCTGACTGCCGCGGCCCGCTCCGCTCTGGGTGCCGCCACGCTGGTGGCCGGCGCCGCCCACCACCTGGCGCTCCCCGAGGTGCCACCCGCCGCCGAACGCATCCGCCTCGGCAGTGTCGCCCTCGCCGCCCGCCGCATCGCCGGCCACCGCGGCACGGCGGTCGTGCTCGCCGACGGCGATCCGGGCTTCTTCGGCGTCGTACGGACCCTGCGCGCACCCGAGTTCGGCCTCGAGGTGGAGGTCGTCCCCGCCGTCTCCTCCGTGGCCACCGCCTTCGCCCGCGCGGGTATGCCCTGGGACGACGCGGAGGTGGTCGTCGCACACCGACGCACCCTGCGCCGCGCGGTGAATGTGTGCCGGGCCCACACCAAGGTCGCCGTCCTCACCTCACCGGGCGCCGGCCCCGCCGAACTCGGCCTGCTCATGGAAGGCGTCCACCGCACGTTCGTCATCTGCGAGGAACTCGGCACCGACCGCGAACAGGTCACCGTCGTCACCTCCGACAAGGCCGCCGACCACACCTGGCGCGACCCGAACGTCGTCATCGTCATCGGCGGCCCGGCCGGCCCGGCCGTCGCGGGCGGGGGCGGCGGCTGGATCGCCGGTCGCGAACCGGGTACCGGACCACGCGGCTGGACGCTGCCCGCCGAGACGTACGGCGGCCATCTCGGCGAGGGCGAGGCCGGACTGCTCCGCGCGGCCCAACTCGCCCGGCTCGGACCGCGCGTCGGCGACCTCGTCTGGGACATCGGCTGCGGCAGCGGCGCCTTCGCCACCGAAGCCGCGCGCGCCGGCGCGGCCGTCATCGCCGTCGACCAGGACCCGGACGCCTGCGCTCGCACCGAGTCCGCCGCGCGCGGCTTCGGCGTCCAGATGCAGATCGTGCGCGGCACCGCCCCGCACATCCTGGAGAACCTGCCCGAACCGGATGTCGTCCGGGTCGGCGGCGGGGGAGCGGCGGTGGTCCTGGCGGTCGCCGACCGCCGCCCGCAGCGCATCGTCACGCACGCGGTGACCCGTGACGCGGCCGAACTCGTGGGCCGCCATCTGACCGAGCACGGCTACCAGGTCGAGTGCGCTTTCGTGCAGTCCGTCGAACTCGACACGCGGGCCTGGACGGAGACGGAACGAAGCGTCGCGTTCCTGCTCAGCGGCCTGCTGCCGGACCGCACGCAGTGACTCCCGTGCCGTCCCCGTGATCCTGTTGTCGTACTGCGCGCGGTAGGCTGGCCGATCGTTGCACCGCACTCGGACGACCGGCGCTTCGTAGGCCAATGTCCGGAAAGCACACCCGTTTTGGGGTGAGTGTGGTACGGCAGAACCTGAGGACGCGCAACGTGGCGCAGTCCACAGCGGGCCGTCGCGGATCAAGCTGTCGCGACGGAGCAACGACCGCGACAATGCCAGTTAATGGCTTTGTCGTCTTTTGGCGACGGGTCGTTCGTGCCGCTGGGCACGCACGCTCGTTCTTCACTGCGGGGCGGTCGGTGCGCCGCTCCGGGTGAGCAGGTCGTAGAAGCACTAACCGATGGGCGAGGGGTACGCATGACCGACACCGGCCAGGTCCCGGGCGAGGGACTGCCGGAGAGCGCAGGCATGGTGGAGCAGCCGGGCGCCCCCGCGCACGGTGCGTACACCTACCTCTCCGAGACCACCGCCGAGGACGAAGACCTGTTGCTGCTGCCGGGCGCCCAGGGCGCGTGGGGGAACGAGATCCCACCGCCCGCGCCGGAGCCGGTGGTCGAGACGGTGCACGAGCCGGGCCCGCACGAGATGTCCGGCCGCGACAGCGGCTCGGTCGACCTCAGCGGCGTCCGCCTCCCCAACCCGACGCCGCCGTCGACGGCTCCTCCGCCCCGCCGCCCCCTGCACCTCGGCCCGCCCATCCCCGACGCCTCCGCGAGCCCGGTCCGCTCCCTCGCCGACCGTGGCGCCGTCGGCACACCCGTACGGCAGTCCGGTCCCGAGTACCTCGACGCCCCCCCGCAGGGTGGGACACCCTGGGGTGCGGCGCGGGCACAGCTGAGCCCCGAGGCACCGGCTGCGGAAACGGTTGTCCCGGCCGCTGTGGGCCAGTCGGCGCACACGGCAGTACAGGAAGCGGAACCGGCGGACGCGGCGGCGACGGTCCCCGAGACGGGCCTTTACGCCGAAGAGCCTGGCGCGGAGGCCCAGTTCGCGGGGGCGGGTCTCGCGCCGCAGGGCCACGATGGGGGACCTGGCGCGCAGGTTTCGCAGGGTGGGGAGGCCGCGTTCGGTGGTGAGGCCGCGTTCGGTGGTGCGGCTCCGTCCGGTGGTGAGGCCGCGCAGGTTCCCGGAGAGGCGCACGTTCCGGATGCCGGGCAGCTGCCGCAAGGCGGCGAGGCTCCGGACACCGGTCAGTTGCCGGAAGCCGCTCCCGCTGCGAACGCCGCTCAGGTTCCGGCGTCCGAGCAGGGTACGGCTGTCGACCAGGCCCAGGGCGCTGCCCCGACATCGTCCACCGAACAGACGGCGGCTGCCGCCGAGGACGGGCAGGTGCCGGGAACCACGTCCGGCGCGGCTGCCGGGGAGATGCCGGTAGCGGCCCCCACCTCGGACGTCGATCAGCTCGCCGGGGGCGCTCCGGTCCCGGACGCTGGTCAAGCTCAGGCCGTCGGCCAACTGCCGGAAGGTGCGCAGGGTTTGGACGCTGCGGACCTGCCTGAAGTGGCTCAAGCTGCGGGTGCTGGGCAGTTGTCGGGAGGTGCGCAGGGTTTGGATGCTGCGGACTTGCCTGAAGCCGCCCAAGTTTCGGGTGCCGGGCAGCTGTCGGGAGGCGCGCAAGGCTCTGACGGGCAGTTGCCGGGGGACGGCCAAGCTGCGGACGCTGGGCAGTTGTCGGGAGGCGCGCAAGGCCCGGACACGGGCCAACTGCCGGAAGCCGCCCACGTTCCGGACGCCGGCCAGGGCCCTCAGACCGCGCACGCCCCCGAGGCTGCTCCTCTGTTTGAGGCCGCCCCGGGTTCCGAGGTTGCGGCTTCCGGAGCCGCCCCAGTTTCCGAGGCTGCGGCTTCCGGAGCTGCCCCGGTTTCCGAGGCCCCTGCTTCGGGAGCCGCCCCCGTTCCCGAGGCCCCCGTCGCCGAGGCCGGCGATCCCGGCGCCGTCGCCGCCATGGACGCCGCCCAGGTTCCGGCTGCCGCCGCGCCCCCGGACTCTGGTCAGACAGCAGCCCCCGCCCCGGCCCCCGGTCAGTCAGCCGCCCCCACCCCGGACGCCGGCCAGATCTCCGAGGCCCCCGGGGCCCCCGAGGCCGCAGTTGCCGATCACATGCCGGAGGGCCCCGAGACAACCCCCCTCCCCGACGCACCCGCCCCGCAGCCCTCATACAGCCCCGGCCCCGGCCCCACCCCACTCGTCGCCGACGCCGGAGCGACCCCCGCGGCCGTATCCCCTGAGCCGTCCCCGCAGCCAGCGGACGCCGGGCACGCCGTACCGGACCAGCCCCAGGCGCCCGCCGCGGACCCCCAGCCCGCCCAGGGCCCGCAGTCGGCACAGGCGGCCCCCCACCCGGCTCCCCACCCCATCCCGGACCTGTCCCTCCCACAGGCCGCACAGCCGGAGCACACCGCGGAAGGCCACCCGGAGCCGACCCGCGCCACCGCCCCGACAGCCCCCGCCCCTCACTCGGCCCCCGCCCCGGACGGATCGCACTTCCCGGACGCCCCCGCCGACTTCACCACCGCGGACTCCCCGGCACAGCCCCCCCAACCAACGCCCACCCCCGCCGCCCTCGCGCAGCCCCCGCACGACCAGTCGGCGCCAGCCCCGGAGACGGAGGCCCACGCAATGGCAAACGGGGAGACTCACGCGCCCCAACCCTCCACCGGGGAACTCCCCGCGGCACAGCCGGAGTTCGCAGGCCCCGACACTGCCGGCGCCCCTACCGAGCCCCACCCCGACCAGCCCGTGGGCGAGTTCGTCCCGGTCGAGGGATCGGTGCCGACCACCCCCCTGGCGCCGACACCCCGTGAGGGCGACCCCGAACTCGTCCAGGACGCGGAGGACCTGAACACCCGGGCCGCAGACCAGGAAGAAGAGAGCACGGCCGCAGTGGAAGACGTACGACAGTCCACCGGCCCGGCCGCACCCGCCTACGGCGACGCAGAGCGCGAGGCCGTCCTCAAGGTCATGCGCGAACGCCGCGACATCCGCAACGGCTTCCGCAGCGACCCCATCCCGCACGAGGTACTGCTCCGCGTCCTGGAGGCCGCGCACACCGCGCCGTCCGTGGGCCACTCGCAGCCCTGGGACTTCGTCGTCATCCGGTCCGCCGAGACCCGGCACACGATGCACGAACTGGCCATGCGCCAGCGCGACGCGTACGCCAAGTCCCTCCCCAAGGGCCGGGCCAAGCAGTTCAAGGAACTGAAGATCGAGGCCATCCTCGACACCCCGGTGAACATCGTCGTCACCGCGGACCCCACCCGCGGCGGCCGCCACACCCTCGGCCGTCACACCCAGCCGCAGATGGCGCCGTACTCCTCCGCGCTCGCGGTCGAGAACCTCTGGCTCGCCGCCCGCGCCGAGGGCCTCGGCGTCGGCTGGGTCAGCTTCTTCGACGAGCGCGAGATGGTCCGCACCCTGGGCCTGCCCGAGCACCTGGAGGTCGTCGCCTACCTCTGTGTCGGGTACGTCGACGAGTTCCCGGACGAGCCCGAGCTGATGCAGGCGGGCTGGTCCAAACGCCGTCCGCTGTCCTGGGTCGTCCACGAGGAGACGTACGGCCGTCGCGCCCTGCCCGGCGAGGACCCGCACGACCTGCTGGGCGAGACCGTCGCGCAGATCCGCCCGCTGGACGCCAAGGCGCTCGGCGAGGCATGGGAGCGGCAGAAGCGCATGACGAAGCCGCCCGGCGCACTCGGCATGCTGGAGATCATCTCCGCACAGTTGTCCGGCCTGTCCCGCCAGTGCCCGCCGCCGATCCCGGAGCCCGCGGCCGTCGCGATCTTCGCGGGCGACCACGGTGTGCACGCGCAAGGGGTCACCCCCTGGCCGCAGGAGGTCACGGCCCAGATGGTGGCCAACTTCCTCGGCGGGGGAGCGGTGTGCAACGCCTTCGCGACCCAGGTGGGCGCCGAGGTCTGCGTCGTCGACGTGGGCGTCGCCACCGAACTGCCCGCCACCCCCGGCCTCCTGCCCCGCAAGGTCCGCGCGGGTACCTCCGACATGACCACCGGCCCCGCGATGACCCGGGAGGAGGCCAGGCAGGCCATCGAGGTGGGCATCGAGACCGCCCGCGACCTGGTCTCGGCCGGCAACAAGGCTCTGCTCACCGGCGAGATGGGCATCGCGAACACCACCGCGTCCGCCGCCCTGATCTCCGTCTTCACGGACACCGACCCCGCCGAGGTCACCGGCCGCGGCACCGGCATCAACGACGAGACCCTGGCCCGCAAGACCGAGGTCGTCCGCCGCGCCATCGAACTCCACCAGCCGGACCCGGCCGACCCGATCGGCGTCCTCGCGGCGATCGGCGGCTTCGAGCACGCGGCGATGGTCGGCCTGCTCCTCGGCGGCGCCTCCCTGCGTACGCCGGTGATCCTGGACGGCGTCAGCGCCGGCGCCGCCGCACTGGTCGCCCGCGCGATCGCCCCCGAGGTCCTCGCCGCGTGCATCGCCGGCCACCGCAGCGCCGAGCCGGGCCACGTGGCCGCCCTGAACAAGCTGGGCCTGCGACCCTTGGTCGACCTCGATCTCCGTCTGGGCGAGGGCACGGGCGCCCTCCTGGCCCTCCCGCTGGTGCAGAGCACGGCGAGGGCCATGCACGAGGTGGCGACGTTCGATTCCGCAGGGGTGACCGAGAAGTAGGCGGATCACACCCGGCACCGACCACGGTGCGCAGCCAACCCGCCGTAGGGTGAAACCACCCCGAACCAGCACATGACAGGCCGCTCCAGCCCAGCGCGGCGGCCCCGTACGAGGAGCCGCACCTCCATGGCCGAACACCCCGCCTACCCCGTAGGCCTCCGCCTCACCGGCCGCCGAGTGGTCGTCCTCGGCGGCGGCCAGGTCGCCCAGCGCCGCCTCCCGGCCCTGATCGCGGCGGGCGCGGACGTCCTCCTCGTCTCCCCGGGGGCGACCCCCTCGGTCGAGGCCATGGCGGACGCGGGCGAGATCACCTGGGAGAAGCGCCCGTACGCCGACGGCGACCTCGCCGACGCCTGGTACGCCCTCATCGCCACCAGCGACCCCGAAGCGAACACGCGAGCCTCCGCGGAGGCGGAGGCGCACCGCGTCTGGTGCGTCCGCTCCGACGACGCCGACGCGGCGACGGCCTGGACCCCGGCCACCGGAACCAGCGCCGGAGTGACGGTGGCCGTCCTCACCACGAACGCGCGCGGCCGCGACCCGCGCCACACCGCCGCCATCCGCGACGCCGTCGTCGAGGGCCTGCGCGACGGCACCCTGGTCGCCCCGCACCACCGCACCCGCACCACCGGCGTCGCCCTGGTCGGCGGCGGCCCCGGCGACCCGGACCTGATCACGGTTCGCGGCCGCCGCCTGCTCGCCGAGGCCGACGTCGTCATCGCCGACCGCCTCGGCCCGCGCGACCTCCTCGCCGAACTCCCGCCGCATGTCGAGGTGATCGACGCGGCGAAGATCCCGTACGGCCGTTTCATGGCCCAGGAGGCCATCAACAACGCGCTGATCGAACACGCCAAGCAGGGCAAGTCGGTCGTCCGCCTCAAGGGCGGCGACCCGTACGTCTTCGGCCGCGGCATGGAGGAGCTCCAGGCGCTCGCCGAGGCCGGCATCCCGTGCACCGTCGTCCCCGGCATCTCCAGCTCGATCTCGGTCCCGGGCGCGGCCGGCATCCCCGTCACCCACCGCGGCATCGCCCACGAGTTCACCGTCGTCAGCGGCCATGTCGCCCCCGACGACGAACGCTCCCTGGTCGACTGGCCGTCCCTCGCGAAGCTGACCGGCACCCTCGTGATCCTCATGGGCGTCGACAAGATCGGCCGGATCGCCGAGACGCTGGTGGCCCACGGCAAGTCCCCGGAGACCCCGGTCGCCCTCGTCCAGGAGGGCACGACGGCCGCCCAGCGCCGGGTCGACGCGACCCTCGCGACGGTCGCCGAGACCGTACGCACCGAGGACGTGAAGCCCCCGGCGGTCATCGTCATCGGCGAGGTCGTGAGCGTAGGACCGCGGAGGGACGGGTAAACCCGAGGCGTAACCCCGGGTAACCCAACCCGTCCCAAGCCGTTGGCACCGCACCCAGGACAAGGCAGTATCATCCTGTGGCCGATCTCATCACCGTCGAGGACCCCGACGACCCGCGCCTGCACGACTACACGGGCCTGACCGACGTCGAACTGCGCCGCAAGCGCGAGCCCGCCGAGGGCCTGTTCATCGCCGAGGGCGAGAAGGTCATCAGACGGGCCAAGGACACCGGCTACGAGATGCGTTCGATGCTGCTGTCCGCGAAGTGGGTCGACGTCATGCGCGACGTCATCGACGAACTCCCGGCCCCCGTCTACGCGGTCAGCCCGGAGCTCGCCGAGCAGGTCACCGGCTACCACGTGCACCGCGGCGCGCTCGCCTCCATGCAGCGCAAGCAGCTGCCCACGGCGGCCGACCTCCTCCAGACCGCACGCCGCATCGTGATCATGGAGTCCGTCAACGACCACACCAACATAGGCGCGATCTTCCGCTCGGCCGCCGCCCTCGGCATGGACGCGGTCCTGCTCTCCCCGGACTGCGCCGACCCCCTCTACCGCCGCAGCGTGAAGGTCTCCATGGGCGCGGTGTTCTCCGTCCCGTACGCCCGTCTCGACACCTGGCCCAAGAGCCTGGAGTCGGTCCGCGAGGCGGGCTTCACCCTCCTCGCCCTCACCCCGGACGCCAAGGCGAGAACCCTCGACGAAGCCGCCCCGCACAAGATGAACCGGGTGGCCCTGATGCTCGGCGCCGAGGGCGACGGCCTGTCCACCCAGGCCCTGGTGGCCGCCGACGAATGGGTCCGTATCCCGATGGCCCACGGCGTCGACTCCCTCAACGTGGGCGCGGCGGCCGCGGTCGCCTTCTACGCGGTGGCCACGGGCCGCCCCGAACTCTAGGCCGTCCCTACCTGCTGGTGTACCTGCTCATGCTGCTTCCGTACGACGTCACCCTCGCCGCCGAGTCCTTGTGACGGCCCCTGGCAGCCCTGCGCCGCCGCGATGCCGAGCGCCACGAGCAGCGTCACCACGACGAACACGAACAGCCGCTGCCGCAGCAGTCGCGGATTCGCGGGCCGTCGGCCCGTCCCCGTGCTCCGGGACGCCGGACGCCCCGTGCCACCGCGCGACGCGGGACGGCTCCCGGTGCCGCCGGAGCGTGTCGTGTTCCGCGCGGCCGACGTGGGCCGCCCCCCGGACCGGGACGACGGGGCGCTGCCGCGCGCGGCACCGCCGGCCCGCGAAGGTGCCCCGCCACGCGACGCGGTTCCACCTCGCACCGGACCGGAACCGCGCGACGGAGTGCCGCCCCGCGGTGCGGGATTCCCCTGCGTGCCTTCCCCGCCCTGCGCACCCTGCTGTCCCTGCGGGCGCCGCTGAGGCCGCTCCGGATAGGTGTCGGCGAGCCGCCCGGTGGGCCGGTCATCCGCCCCGCCGCGCGGCGCGGGCGGACGCATGTCCGCGAGCCCCTGAGCCTCCCGGGCCGCGATCTCCTTGAGCCGCAGCGACAGCTGGAGCGTGCTGGGCCGCTCCCCGGGATCCTTCGCCAGGCACGCCCGGACCAACGGAGCCAGCGCGTCCGGCACGCCGTGCAACTGCGCCTCCTCATGCACCACCCGGTACAGCATCACCTCGGAACTGCCGTGCCCGAAGGGCGAGTCACCCATGGACGCGTATGCCAGGGTCGCGCCCAGGGAGAACACATCCGTAGCGGGCGTCACCGCCGCCCCGCGCACCTGCTCGGGCGCGAGGAAACCGGGGGAGCCGACCGCCGTGCCGACATGGGTGAGCGTCGAGGCCCCCGTCGCCCAGGCGATACCGAAATCGATGATCCGCGGCCCCTTGGGGGAGAGCAGGATGTTGGACGGCTTCAGGTCCCGGTGTACGACCCCGGCCTCGTGCACGGCCACCAGCCCCTCCGACAGGGCGGCCCCGACGGCGGCTACGTCGGCCGCGCCCAGCGGCCCCCCGTCGGCGACCTTGTCGTGCAGCGAGGGACCGGGTACGTACTGGGTGGCGAACCACGGCCGATCCGCGTCGAGATCGGCGGCGACGAGCCGTGCCGTGCACCCGCCACGGATCCGCCGCGCCGCCGAGACCTCACGCGCGAACCGCGAGCGGAACTCCTGATCCTCCGCCAGATCCGGCCGGATCACCTTCAGCGCGACCCGCTGGCCCTTCCGGTCAGAACCGAGGTAGACGACGCCCATCCCGCCAGCGCCGAGCCGTCTGTGAAGCCTGAACGAGCCGACGACGCGCGGGTCCTCGCGCCTCAGGCGCATCATCGCCATGTTCATCCCCGCTGCCCGGTCCGTGTGACGTGCCACAGCTTACGTTTCCACGGCCCGCCGCGCGCAGAGGCCGCGCCCTCTCGGCCCGATCGATTGTCAGTGCCCGGTGGGAGACTTGAAGAGTGGTCAGGGACCTCGCGAGCAGAACGACTTGGGCCGGCCCGCGATCCCAACCACCCACCGAAGAAGGGGGATTGATCCCGTGAAGGGTGATCGCGTGGAAATAGTCGTGGACGCCGGGGACACGACACGTACATACGAGGTGGTGGCGAGCAGAGCGGGCCGCCGAGTGGAGACGGCGGTACGCCGAGGCGTCGTGGAAGTGAGCGAAGTCACCCGCAACGGCTCCGTCATCCGCACGGCCCGCTTCATGGCGACCAGGGTCCTGGCACTGGTCGAACAGCCGGTCCCGCGCGAGGACAGTTCAGAGAAAACGGGGCACACCGGACGCCCCCTCGGGGAAGACCCCGAGACCTAGGACTCCGTCTCCACCCAGGGGAGTACTCCGCAGGTCATCGCTCATCCTCCGGGAGGCCCGGCAATGGGTACGAGGGCATGACGTCCAATCAGCGCCGGACGCCTAGATTTGAGGTCAAGCGGCGGGTGCAGCACTCGTCCCCCGAGGTCAGACACCCGCCGCTGCCAGCACAACCGAGATCGGTCAGGAGAGGAGGGACCATGGCCCACACGGCACCGCGGACACTGATCCGCACACAGGAGCGCAAGGCATACGCCACCGCGCTCCGGCCCCGCCGACAGGGCCGCCGCCACCCCTTGGTGGCGACGCTCATGGCCCTCCCCCTGGCGGCCCTGCTCCTCCTGGTCTTCGACGGCTGGGAAACAGTGGCCACACAAGCGTCGTCCGTGGGAGTGATGCTGGGGCGCTGAGCGGCGACCCCAGGCCCGGAAGAGCGGTCCGGGCGGGGACATCCACCCATGAAACCCCGTGGGGACGGGGGTGCGGCGGACGGCAAAAATGCCGGCGCAGCTGGGGAGCTGCGCCGGCATTGTTTTGCCCGAAACCAATGCGAGGGCCACCTCTCGGCGGGCCGAGTCGGGTGGTGGGGTGGGCATAGGCCCGGGGTCCGGGGGCGAAGCCCCCAGCGAGGCCCGCACCAACGCCGGCTCCCTGAACCGCACCAAACCACAAACCCTGCGTACTCTCGCGAGCGAACCCCCGCCCCGCTCCAGGAGCCCCGTGACCACCAACCCCCTCCTCGCCGAGCTCACCGCCCGAGCCAAAGCCAGGGCCCACTCGGCAGCATCACCCTGCCCCTGCGGGGCAACCAGCACCCTCACCGACGGCCGCGACGCCACCGTCGTCCGCCACGCCCACACCGTCGCCAAGGCACACGCCCCCGACACCCCCCGCGCCGAGCTGACCCCCCGCCTCACCACCGCCACCCGCCTCCCCGGCATCCTCCTCCCCCCGCTCAGCCCGACCCCCATCGACCTGCACGGCCGACTCGTGACGTTCTGGCCGTACGGCACACCCGTGGACCCGGAGAACCCGGAAGCGGCCCCCTGGGAGGACGCCGCCACCCTCCTGGCCCGCCTGCACCGAACACCCACCTCGGCGATATCCGCACATCCCTCCCCGCCCCTCACCGTCCTGCCCGCCATGCGCGGCCCCGCCAAAGCCGCCCAAGCGGTCGCCCGACTCCGCGCGGCCGGTTCCCACCCCGCCGCCACCCCCGTCCTGCGCGCCTGGTCCACCCTCCCCTCCTGGGCCCGAGCCGAGAGCCCCATGCCGGACAGCAGCACTCTCTGCCACGGCGACCTCCACCTCGGCCAGCTCGTGCGCCACCCGGCCCCCGACGGCCCCTGGCTGCTCATCGACGTAGACGACCTGGGTGTCGGGATCCCGGGCTGGGACCTCGCCCGCCCGGCGGCCTGGTACGCCTGCGGACTGCTCCCGCCCGAGGCGTGGACCCGCTTCCTGACCGCCTACCGCGCGGCGGGCGGCCCGGCCGTCCCCGCGGACGGCGACCCCTGGCCCGCGCTGGACGTCCCGGCCCGCGCGCTCACCGTGCAGACCGCCGCCCGGTCGATCGCCAAGGCCGTAACGGCGGACCGCCCCCTGGACGAGGTGGAGCAGGCACTCGTCGACGCCTGCGACCGCATGGGTTTCGCCCCGCCGCAGTTGGCGCGAGGTTCGGCGAAGTAGGGTGCAACCGAACCGCAGCCGGACAGAGTCTGTCCTGGCGAAACACTAAGCAGGACCAACCGGCGAGGAGTTGAGCCGACCATGCAGTGTCCGAAATGCCATGCGCCGATGCACACGTACAACCGGAACGGCGTCCAGATCGAGCAGTGCAGCGGGTGCCGCGGCATATTCCTCGACTACGGCGAGCTGGAGTCGCTGACTCGCCTGGAGTCCCAGTGGTCCCAGCCGGCCGTTCCGCCGCCCCCGGCCGCCCCGCAGTACCCGGCCGCGCCCGGCGCGCCCGCCTGGGGCGCCCCGCAGGGCGGCCACTACGGCGGCCACCAGGGTCACCACGGTCGTCATGGCAACAAGGGCTTCGGTCGCATGCTTTTCTCCAGCTGACAGCTGACAGTCGGCACACGAAGAAGCCCCCGGCCGCAGCGCGGGTTCTACTGATCCCCGCAACACCCTGGAGTTCAGGGAGTTGCGGGGATCGTGGATTTTGAGGTGCTGAAGGCGAGGTTCTTCGAGGCACT